>NZ_JBEGDJ010000074.1:0-16600 GCF_040191335.1 Nocardioides sp. YIM 152588
CCGGCCGGGCGCGGAGCTGCCCGAGCGCCGCCAGCGCGCCGCCCGCGGCGGCCGGCGCCAGCCCGGTGTCGAAGATGAAGGCCCGCGCGCGGTTCACCAGGTGGTCGCGCACCGCCGCGGGGCCGAGCACCGCCCCGCCCTGGCTGCCCAGCGACTTGGAGAGCGTCGCGGTGACCACGACGTGCGGGTGGCCGGCGAGGCCCTGGGCGGCCACCAGCCCCGGTCCGTGCACGCCGAGGCCGTGCGCCTCGTCGACGACCAGCAGGGCGTCGTACCGCTCCGCGAGGTCGGCCAGCTCGGCCAGCGGCGCCGCGTCTCCGAGCACGGAGTAGACCGACTCGGCCAGCACCATCGCCCGCTCGCCGGCGGCCGCGGCGGCGGCGAGTCCGTCCCGGACGGCGGCGACGTCGCTGTGCGGCACCACCGTGAGCCGCGCCCGCGACAGCCGCACGCCGTCCACCAGGGACGCGTGGATGTGGGCGTCCGAGAGCACCCGCGTGGTCCGGTCCGCCAGGCCCGCGACGACGGCCAGGTTGGCGTGGTAGCCGGTCGAGGTGACCAGTGCGGCGGGCTGGCCGAGGTAGGCCGCGAGCTCGTCCTCCAGCGCCGCGTGCACCGCCAGTGTGCCGGTGACCAGGCGCGACGCGCTGGCGCCGGCACCCCAGGCCAGCGCGGCCTCCGCGGCGCCCCGGGCCACCGCCGGGTCGCGGGCCAGCCCGAGGTAGTCGTTCCCGGCGAGGTCGACCGCCGGGTCGGCGGCGTCGCGGGCGCGCAGGCGCCGGGTGAGGCCCGCCGCCTCGCGCGCCGCGGCCTCGTCGGCGAGCCACCCGTGCCAGCGGCTCATCCGGCCGCCACCGCCGCACCCATGCCGCTCACGAGCCGGTCCAGGTCGGCGTCGCCGATGACGTAGGGCGGCATCGCGTAGACGAGGTCGCGGAAGGGGCGCAGCCACACGCCGGCCCCCAGCGCGGCCTCGGTGGCGGCGGCGACGTCGACCGGGTGGTCGAGCTGGACCACCCCGACCGCGCCGAGCGTGCGCACGTCGGCGACCCCCGGCGTGCCGCGCAGCGGCGCCAGGCCGGACTCCAGCGCGGCCCCGATCCGTCGTACGTCGCCGCGCCAGTCGCCCGCGAGCAGCAGGTCGATCGAGGCCGACGCCACGGCGCAGGCCAGCGGGTTCCCCATGAAGGTCGGCCCGTGCATGACCACGCCGGCCTCGCTGCCGGAGATGCCGCGGGCGACGGCGTCGGTCGTCAGCACGGCGGCCAGCGAGAGGTACCCGCCGGTCAGCGCCTTGCCGACGCAGAGGATGTCGGGCGCGACGAGCTCGGAGACGAACAGGTGGCCGGTGCGGCCGAAGCCGGTGGCGATCTCGTCGAGGACCAGGAGCAGCCCGTGCTCGTCGGCGACCTCGCGGAAGACCCGCAGGCAGGCCTCGGGGTAGGGGTGCATGCCGCCGGCGCCCTGCAGCAGCGGCTCGACAACCAGCGCCGCCAGCTCGTCGGCGTGCTCGGCGGCCAGGGCCCGGAAGCCCACGGCCCAGCGGTCGACCTCGGCCGGCGCGGCGTCGTCCGACGGGGGCCGCTCGCCGAAGACCTGGTCCGGCAGCAGCCCGCGCCACATCGCGTGCATCCCGCCGACCGGGTCGGTCACCGACATGCAGTCGAAGGTGTCACCGTGGTAGCCGCCGAGGACGGTGAGCATCCGGGTGCGCCGGGGGCGGCCGACGCCGCGCTGGTACTGCAGCGCCATCTTGAGCGCCACCTCGACCGCCACGGAGCCGGAGTCGGCGAGGAAGACCCGGTCCAGGCCGTCCGGGGTGATCTCGACGAGGCGCCGGCCGAGGTCGACCGCCGGCTCGTGGGTGAGCCCGCCGAACATCACGTGGCTGAACCGCCCCGCCTGCTCGGTGACCGCCCGGTCCAGCGTCGGGTGCCGGTAGCCGTGGATCGCGGCCCACCACGACGACATGCCGTCGACCACCTCGCGACCGTCGGCCAGCCGCAGCCGCGCGCCCTCGGCTCCGGTCACCAGCCGGACCGGTGCCGGCTCGGTCATCGAGGTGTACGGGTGCCACAGGTGCTCGCGGTCGAAGGCGAGGACGTCGGTGGCGGTCGCCGTGATGCTCATGCGTTGGCGTCGACCTCGGTGCCGGCGCCGCGGCGCCGGATGACCGGCTCGGCCGCGGGGTCGTGCTCGGCGACCGCCGCGTCCGGCTCCTCGGCGCCGAGCACGACGAACCCGTTGTCGCGGATCATCGCGATGTCGGCCTCGGCCGCCTGGCCCTCGGAGGTCAGGTAGTCGCCGAGGAAGATCGAGTTCGCCACCTGCAGGGCGAGCGCCTGCAGCGAGCGCAGGTGCATCTCCCGGCCGCCGGCGATCCGGACCTCGCGGTCGGGGCAGACGAAGCGCGCCATCGCCAGGATCCGCACGCAGCGGGTGGGGGAGAGCTCCCAGGTGTGCTCGAACGGGGTGCCGTCGAAGGGCATCAGGAAGTTCACCGGGATCGAGTCGGACTCCAGTGCCCTGAGCGCGAAGAGCGCCTCGACGAGCTGGTCGTCGGTCTCGCCGAGGCCCGCGATCAGCCCCGAGCAGGGGGAGAGGCCGGCGGCCTTCGCCTTCCCGATGGTGTCCACCCGGTCCTCGTAGGTGTGGGTGGTGACGATCTCGTCGTGGTGGGACTCGGCGGTGTTGATGTTGTGGTTGTAGGCGTCGACGCCGGCGGCCCGCAGCCGCTCGGCCTGCCCGTCCCTGAGCAGGCCGAGGCAGGCGCAGACCTCGACGTCGGGGTAGTTGTCCTTGAGCGCCTCGGTCATCTCCGCGACCCGGTCGACGTCCCGGTCCGAGGGGCCGCGGCCCGAGGAGACCATGCAGACGCGGGAGGCGCCGCCGCGCAGCCCGGCGCCGGCCTGGGTCAGCGTCTCGTCCTTGGACAGCCAGGAGTACTTGAGGATCGGCGCCTCGGAGCCCAGCGCCTGCGAGCAGTAGCTGCAGTTCTCCGGGCACAGGCCGGACTTGAGGTTGACCAGGTAGTTGACCTTGACGGTGTTGCCGAAGTGCGCGCGGCGCAGCCGGGAGGCCGCGGCCACCACGGCCATCAGCTCCTCGTCGGTGCTGCGCAGGATCGCCAGGGCGTCGGCCTCGGTGACGGCGCCGCCGTCGAGGATCCGGGTGGCGAGCTCGTCGAACCGGTCGAGCGGGGTGGGGGTGGTGGTCATGCTGCTCCCTCGGGTGGGGATCGGAGCGGCCGCCCGAGGTGACCCCGAGGCAGACCTGAACGGTGTTCAGGTCATGCACGATAGCCGCCCGGGCGGCGACCCGCCAGCGCGTCTGAGGATGGAGGTGGCGCCGCGCCGTATCCCAAGACCCCTTCGGTCCGTTGTGCAGTCCGAATCAAAGGAGGACTGCCGTGTTGAGGTTCATGATGTGCGTGGGCGCCTTGTGGGCGGTCGCACTTGCCGGGCTCTCCGTGCCTCGCGGCGCGGTCGCGCTTCCGATGCCGGACGCGGCAATCGCCAGTGGAGCCGCTGCGAGGTCGGAACACTCTGAGGCGCGCAGCAGTTCAGGCGCCCACTGGCAGGCCTGGGACAAGGCCTTACATGCGTCGGTTCGCATCAAGGTGTACGTGGAACTGCACGATCCCATCGGCAAGCGGTACGTGGGGGACGCGGTCGCGCAGACGTACAAGCGCAAGATGTTGAACGATGGTGACGCGGAGCTCGACTATTGGCAGATCGCACGCCATGTCGTCGGTCGGCCGAGTGGTGACGAGTTGCTCAGCGCCCGTGTCAAGAAGATCTGGGCATCACAGCAGCTGACAGTCGAGGCTGAATCCCACGCTCGGGAGTGGCTGTGGCGCAGGACGAAGCCGAAGGCCAGCTTCTCCGATTGTGCGGATGGTGTCGAGGTGTCCGTCGGCGTATTCACCTTCGTTCCCGGCGACTGTTCGGAGTACGACGTGTGGACCGGCGCCATCGGGCACCAACGCATCGCGATGGATCAAGGCAGCATTGTGAGCGGCTACGGGCAGCGGGCAGCGGCTTATGTCTCGGGGTTCACGATGGAACAGGGGAGCGGACCGGCCGCGACGTGGTACGAGTTCGTCACCTTCAAGATCGGCAACGAGGCTGTTCCCAACGTCAACCTGAAGTGCGCGAAGCGGATCCGAGGCAAGCCCGGCAAGACCGTGACCCGTAAGTGCGTCATCGACCCCTACTGACCGGCCAGGCCCCGTTGTCACGCGGTCGCTAGACGGCGTCGCCGAGTCCGCGGGCGTGGAGAGCGTCGCCGGTCTCGATCGAGCGGGCCACGACCCGGATCACGAACGGCGTCAGGTAGGCGCGGGGCTGGCGGCCCAGGCCGCGGGCGACCGCGGCGTCCCGCGTCTCGCGGGCGATCGCCAGGGTGCCGGGCAGGGCGCCGATGGCGAGCGCCAGGGCGAGCGCGACCCGCTCGGTGTCGATGCCGAACCGGCCGAACGGGTGCAGCCAACGGACCACCGCGTCCAGCATCGCGTTGACGGGCGTGGTGGCGGTCAGCGCCACGGCGGCGAGCGCCAGCGTCACCAGGTCGACCGTCGTCTCGATCGCCTTGGCCGGCCCGTACCACCACCACTGCAGCGCGCTGGCGACCAGCGCGACCAGCAGGACGCCGCGGGTCGCCCGAGCCAGGGTCGCCAGGCGGATCCGGGCCACCGCGACGAGGAGCATGGCCACGCCGAGGAAGGCGAAAGCGGCGACGACGTCGCGGACGACCACGACGCTGACGCTGAGCGCCATCAGTCCCAGCACCTTGGGGCCGACCGGCATCCGGTGCAGGACGGAGTCGCCGGGCTGGTGCGCCCCGACCAGGACCTGGCTCACCGGGCGTCCTCGGTCACCGAGGCGACGTAGTGCTCGACCGCGCCGTCCGGTTCGCCGTCGAACGTCACCCGGGCGTCGGCGACCACCAGCACCCGATCGCAGCGCCGCGCGAGGTCGAGGTCGTGGGTGACCAGCAGCAGCTGCTGGTCGAGGCCGAGCAGCCGGTCGGCGATCCGCCGCGTGTTGGCCAGGTCGAGCAGCGTGGTCGGCTCGTCGGCGACGACGATCGACGGCTCGACGGCGAGCACGCCGGCCAGCGCCAGCATCTGCTTCTGCCCGCCCGAGAGCGAGTGCACCGAGTCGTGCGCGTGGTCGGCGAGGCCGATCCGATCCAGCACCTCGAGCGCCCGCTGTCGGCGTCTCCGCGCCGAGCGCACATGCCGGCGCAGCGACAGCTCGACGTCCTCGACGCAGGTTGGCATCACCAGCTGGGCGGAGGGGTCGGTGAAGCAGAACCCCACCCGGCGTCGTACGGCGGCGGCGTCGGTGCGCAGGTCCAGCCCGTCAACCCGGACGGCGCCGCCGGTGGGCTCGACCAGCCCGTTGAGCAGCCGCGCGAGCGTGGACTTCCCCGATCCGTTGGCGCCGATCACGCCGATGCGCCGCTCCGTCAGCGTGAGCGTGGTCGGGGCCAGGATCGTCCGCTCCGTGCCGTCGCCGCCACGGACGACGACCTGCGCGCGGTCGAGCTCGATCCGTGCCATGCCCGCGTTGCCCGTCCTGCCCGATGCCGTCAGTCGCGGGCGAGCAGCCGCGGGAAGGCGCGGTGCACCTCGGCCGCGATGAGCGCCACGAAGGTGGTCTTCACGATGTCGCCGAGCCAGTACAGCGTGTCGATCTTGAGCGCCTCGACGAAGCTGATGTCGAAGTAGAGCTTCAGTCCGACGATGCCCATCGGGTGGACGACCAGGATGCTCGCGGCCGCCGCGCAGGCGAAGACGAAGATCGCCCGGGTGCGCCGCTCGCGGGCGACGTAGGCGACCAGGAAGCCGGCCAGCAGCGCGGCGAAGGGGAACGAGAGCAGGTAGCCGCCGCTGGGGCCGGTGAAGACCCCCAGGCCCGAGGAGTGCTCGGCGAAGACGGGGAGACCGATCGCGCCGAGTGCGAGGTAGAGCGTGACCGAGAGGAAGCTACGGACCGGGCCGAGCAGGCAGCCGGTCAGCGCCACGGCGAAGGTCTGCAGGGTGATCGGCACACCGGCGCCGCCGACCGGGATCGCGCCGATGAAGGCGCAGGCCGAGATGAGCGCCGCGAAGCTGGCGATCAGGGCGAGGTCGGTGGTGCGGCGGCGATCGGGGCCGCCGGTGACGTCGCGGGGCTGGTCGTCGGTGGTCTGCGTGGTCACGCGCGTGGCCTTCCGGTTGGCGTGGGCCGCTCGTACCTGAACGGCGTTCAGGTCGGTAGCGTACGGTGCATGGCGCGCGGACGCGGAACGGGGGACGACATGTGGTCGCCGAGGGGCGGGGGTGCGGAGCGGTGAGGTACCGGCGTACCGACCTGGTCGACCGGGCGGTCGGGGTCCTGGACGAGGTCGGGGTCGACGCGCTCTCGATGCGCCACCTCGCGGCCGACGCGGGCGTGCAGCCGAGTGCGCTCTACCACCACTTCGCCAACAAGCAGGCGCTGCTGGACGCGGTCGCCGACCGGATCCTGGAGCTGGGGCGGCGCGGCACCGAGATCGTCACCTGGGAGTCCGAGCTGCGCCTGATCTGCGCCGAGCTGCGCGACGCGATGCTCGCCCACCGCGACGGCGCGGTGCTGATCAGCCGCGTCCACGCCCTCGGCGGCGGCGCGCAGGAGCCCGAGCGGCGGATGCGCGACGCGCTGCTGCGCGCGGGCGCCGAGGAGGCGCTGGCGCGGGTCGGCGCGCGCACCCTGCTGCACTTCGTGCTCGGCCACGTCGGCCAGGAGCAGGCCCGCGGCGCCGGGGCGGGGAGCCCGGGGGAGCGGGACGACTTCGCGCTCGGGCTCGGCCTGGTGCTCGAGGGACTCGCGGTGTCGGTGCGCGGGTCCGGCACCGCGACGTTCGCCCCTCGGTATTCTCGCTGAAACATCGAGGAGGCACCGTGGACGACATGGCCCAGAAGACCGCGAAGCCGGTCACCGTCGTGCTGTTCGGCGCGACCGGCGATCTCGCTCGCCGCAAGCTCCTGCCGGGGCTCCTCCACCTCTTCCAGTCGGGTCTGCTCCGCGACCTCCAGGTCGTCGGCACCTCGCTGGAGGAGCACACCACCGAGTCCTTCGTGGAGTTCGCCGCGGAGTCGGTGCACGAGTTCTCCGGCGACGACGGCGACATCGACGGCTGGCCCGAGTTCTCCCAGCGGCTGCACTGGGCCCCGGGCGCCGAGGGCGCCGCCGGGCTGCGCGCCGCGGTGGAGAAGGCCGAGGACGAGTACGACACCCCGTGCACGCGGCTGCACTACCTGAGCGTGCCGCCGAAGGCCGCGCTCGCCGTGGTCCAGACCCTCCAGGACGCCGGGCTCTCCGAGGGCAGCCGGATCGTCATGGAGAAGCCGTTCGGCGTCGACCTCGCGACCGCCAAGGACCTCAACCGGCACCTGCACAGCGTCTTCGACGAGTCGCAGATCTACCGGATCGACCACTTCCTCGGGAAGGAGGCGGCCCAGAACATCCTCGCGTTCCGGTTCGCCAACGGCCTGTTCGAGCCGATCTGGCACCGCAACAACATCGACCACGTGCAGATCGACGTACCCGAGGAGCTCGGGCTCGAGCAGCGCGCCGACTTCTACGAGTCGACGGGCGCGTACCGCGACATGGTCGTCACCCACCTGTTCCAGGTGCTGGCGTTCACCGCGATGGAGCCGCCCACCTCGCTGACGCCGGACGCGATCAACGAGGAGAAGAACAAGGTCTTCCGGTCGATGACGCCCATCGACCCCGCCAACGTGGTCCGCGGGCAGTACGCCGGCTACCGCGACATCCCGGGCGTCCGGCACGACTCCGACACCGAGACGTTCATCGCCATCAAGTGCTACATCGACAACTGGCGCTGGGCCGGCGTGCCGTTCTTCCTGCGCACCGGCAAGCGGATGGCCGAGGGGGCGCGGATCATCTCGATCGCGTTCAAGGAGCCCCCGCGGTCGATGTTCCCCAAGCACTCCGGGGTGGGCGACCACGGTCCCGACCACCTCACCTTCGACCTGGCCGACCAGGCGAAGATGTCGCTCTCCTTCTACGGCAAGCGGCCCGGCCCCGGCATGCGCCTGGACAAGCTGTCGATGCAGTTCGCGATGAAGGACACCAGCTGGGCCGGCTCGGTGCTGGAGGCCTACGAGCGGCTGATCTACGACGCCGCGCGCGGCGACCGGACGCTGTTCACCTCCGCCGACGGCATCGAGCGCCTCTGGGAGGTCTCGGCGCCGCTGCTGGAGAACCCGCCGATCATCCGCCCGTACCGCCAGGGCAGCTATGGGCCGAACCAGATCCACCAGCTGGTCGCGCCGTACGCGTGGCGGCTGCCGTTCGAGCGCGAGTGGCGCCAGCCGGACTCGTTCACCTGAGCCGGCCGGCCCCCGTACGGCGAGGGGCCCGGCCCCACCGCGTCAGAACGCGGTGGAACCGGGCTTGATGACACCGAGGGCCGCCGCGACCAGGACCAGCGTCCAGATCGCGTAGACCCAGGGCTCGCACCGCCGGATGGAGCCGAGGATCGCCCGCTCCACGTCGGGGGTGGAGCCGCCCGTGACCAGGTGCCCGAAGGCCGGCCCGAACGGCAGCAGCTGGCGCCGGATCATCACGCCGCTGAAGATGCAGAGGCCGTAGGCGACGACCTTCGCGCCGAGCCACTTCGGGTTGGTGTCGACCCCGAACGGCTCGGCCGCGAGCAGCGCGTAGGCGCCGGCGCCGACCAGGCCGGCGCTCAGCGCGTAGCGCACCGCCAGGTCCGCCCGCTGGGAGAACCGCGCCAGCGGGGTGTCCCCGCCGCGGTAGTCGATCAGCGACACCGTGAGCCAGGCGAGCCCGGCCACCCAGACCAGCGCGAGCAGCCAGCCGTGGACGAAGAACTCGTCGCCGAGCGGCCCCCACGCCATCAGCGTGATCCCGCTGGGCAGGAAGAGCACCAGCGAGATGCGCGGCGCGATGTCGACGCCGTGCATGATCTTCGTCGACACCGCCCGCGCCTCCGGGCCCAGGTCGGACTTCAGGATGTAGCGACTGGCGTAGTACACGCCGACGTCGCCGCCCAGCCAGTAGGCGAAGAGCACGACGTGCAGCAGCACCGCCAGGCTGTGGCCGTTGAAACCGTGGACCGCCTCCATCGCCGCGCCGGTCACATCCCGTCGCCGTCCCAGCGGCCGCGCGAGCGGCTGCGGACGGGCAGGCTGGAGATGATCGGGGCCGGGATCGGGTCGCCGTCCTTCCAGGCGACGCGGGTGCCCCAGTTGTGGGCGTGCTCGCCGGTGCGCTCGTCGGGGTGCTCGACGGCGCGGCCGCTCCAGCCCCAGTCGAGGTCGATCACCTCGCGGGCGGGCTCGGCCACCTCGTGCTCGTGGTCGTGCCCGTGGTCGTGGTCGTGGTCGTGCCCGTGGTCGTGCTCGTGACCGTGGTCGTGGTCGTGCCCGTGACCGCCCTGGAGCTGCGCGGCGTCCATCGCCTTCATCATCGCGACGATCGACGGGTCCGCGCCGCTGCCCTGGTGCTTGACCGGCGAGTTCTGCTGGCCCTGGTCGACCTGGAACTGCCAGGCGGCGGTCATCTGGCGCATGTCCTCCTCGGTGCGCCACGGCGTCGCCAGGTCGTGGGTCGAGGACGACCAGCGGGTCGGCGGGTGCGGCTCCTCGTCGAGGCCCTCGGCGGTGTAGTTGACGCCGTCGCCGCCCCAGCGCACCCACTCGTTCTGGGTGTACCAGTTCTTCAGCTCGCCGTCGGAGCGCAGCAGCCAGGTGGCGCCGCCCTCCATGGTGGTGAAGTGGCCGTGCTTCACCCGCGCCGGGCGGAAGAAGTAGGTGCCCAGGTCCAGGGTGCCGAAGTTGTACTCCATGTGGCCCTGGGTCGTGTAGGCCTCCTCGTAGCACGGGTGGTGCGCGAGGCGGTGGTCCGACCAGCCCTCCTGGGCGTGCACCAGGCGGGTGTAGAAGCCGGTGACCGGGTCGACGTGCAGGTACTTGATGAAGAGGCCGGGCATCGGGCCCGGGTTGGGCACGGCATCCCACTTCATCGCGTCGGAGTCGATGACGATGACGTCCTCGCGGGCGTCGGCCCAGGCGGTGGCCCCACCGAGGGAGTCGACGGCGTCGAACCCGGCGTCGCCGTACTCGCGGTAGTGCAGGAGCTTCGAGCCTTCGGCGACCTTGATGTAGTCGGTGGGCACGCCCTTCGGGGCGTAGACGTAGCCGCCCTTGCCGATCCTGCGGCCGCCGTAGTCGATCTCGCCCGCGAGCACGTAGTACTCGGTGTTGGCGTGGTGGATGCCCGGGCCGCGGCCCCAGTCGGTGTGGAAGTCGACGCGCAGCGAGGAGGAGCCGTCCTCCTCGTCGACGGAGAGCCGGCGCTCGCTGGCGCGGCCCTCGCCGCCGGGCAGCTCGGCGCCGTGCCAGACGTAGTCGTCTTCCTGAATGAGCTCGACGTGAGGTCGCAACGTAGTCCTCCGGGGGTAGCAGTGTCGACTGAGAATATATGATATCGACTCGGTGGGGAGCGATACGGACCCGCCGAACGGATCCGGTTGGGTACGCCGGCGCGCGGCGCGTCAGGCGGCGGGATCCGCCGGCGGGGCGAGGTCCCGCTTGACGACCTTGCCGCCGGCGTTGCGGGGCAGCGCGGCGGCGACGTACCAGCGGCGCGGGACCTTGTAGCCGGCCAGCACGTCGCGGCAGTGGGCCTCGAGCGCCGCCGGGTCGAGGCTCTGGCCGGCGCGCAGCACCACGTGGGCCACCACGGTCTCGCCCCAGGCCTCGTCCGGCTCGCCGACCACCGCGCTCTCCAGCACCGACGGGTGGCCCGCCAGGACCTCCTCGATCTCGCGCGGGTAGACGTTGGTGCCGCCGGAGATGATCAGGTCCTTCTTGCGGTCCACGATCGAGACGAACCCGTCGGCGTCGCGCACCGCGATGTCGCCGCAGGTCACGAAGCCGTCCTCGGTGGTGCAGGCGGCGGTCGCGTCGGGGTCGTCGAGGTAGCCGTTCATCAGGTACGGCGACCGGCTGAACAGCTCGCCGGGCTCGCCCGGGGCGACGGGCTCGCCGGCCTCGTCGACGATCCGCACCTCGGTGTGGAACCACGGGTGGCCGACCGAGCCGGGCCGGCTGCGCATGTGGCTGGGCCGCAGGTTGGTGATGATCCCGGACTCGGTGGAGCCGTAGAGCTCGTGCACACCGCAGGCCGGGAACGCCTCCATCACCCACTGCTTGAGCGCCCAGGGGAGCGCGGCGGCGTTGAAGTAGAGCGTGTCCAGGCTGGACAGGTCCCGGGCGGCCAGGGCCTCGGGCCCGAGCGCCCGCAGGCCGTGGGCGTGGGTCGGCACCAGGAAGGCCGACTGGACGCCGTCGCGCTCGACCAGGTCGAGGAACTCGGTGGGGTCCCAGCGGCGCAGCATCGACACCGTGCCGCCGGTGTAGACGGGCGCGTAGCCGAACGCGAAGCCGGCGCCGTGGTACATCGGCGCCACCGCGGCCGAGACGCGCCCCGTGCCCAGCCCCCACTCCAGCGCGCTCATCGTGAAGGTCAGCGCGCGGCTGCGGTGCGAGATGAGGACGCCCTTGGGTCGCCCGGTCGTGCCGGAGGTGTAGGTGATGCAGAACGGGTCGCGCTCGTCGACGACCACGCCGGGATCGGCCGGGTCCGCGGCGGCGAGGGCGTCCTCGTAGGCGGCCGCGCCCACGGCTGCGGCGTCGCCGATCGCGACCATCCGGTCGGCCACCGCCGCGCCAGCGCCCCCCGCCGCGACCGCCTCCGTGACGACCGGGGCCAGGGCCGAGTCCAGCACCAGGGCGCGCGCGCCGCTGTGACCGAGGATGAAGCCGGCCTCGGCCGGCGTCAGCCGCGGGTTGAGCGGCACCATCACCAGGCCCGCCTTGGCGATCCCGGCGGCCACCTCGGGATACTCCGCGCGGTTGCCCAGCAGCACCGCCACCCGCTCGCCCGGCGCCAGGGCCAGCGACCGCAGGTGGTTCCCGAGCCTGCTGGCCCGGTCGTCCGCCTCGGCGAAGCTCAGGCGGCGATCGCCGTCGACGACCGCGACCGCGTCGGGGGTCGCGTGCGCGAACTCGCGCAGGCCGCTGACGATCGAGAGCGGTGCTCCGCCGGGGTGGATGGCCATGGGCGTCTCCTCGGTGTCGGTTTCGGTGGGTGTCGGTTTCGGTGGGTGTGCGGTCAGGCGCGGGACGGCGCGGGGAAGCCGCCGGCGCGGCCGAGCATCGCCGGCGCCCGGTCCAGGCCGAGCTCCTCGGCGATCCAGGTGCCGGTGCCGGCGATCGCGGGCGCGTCCAGCGGCGCGCCGGGGAGCTCGGAGCGGACCGCGATCCCCGAGCGGTCCAGCAGGTAGAGCAGGTCCTCGGTGGCGATGTTGCCGGTGGCGCCCGGCGCGAACGGGCAGCCGCCGATGCCGCCGGTGGAGGCGTCGAGCGCGGTCACGCCGGCCTCGACTGCGGCCAGCGCGTTGGCGTAGCCGGTGTTCCGGGTGTTGTGGAAGTGCGCGCGCAGCGGGACCGCGGCGTCGAGGGCGCGCAGCCCGGCGGCGATCGCCGTCACCTGGGCCGGTACGCCGACGCCGATCGTGTCCGCGACCGCCAGCTCCGCCGGGCCGCCGGCGAGGCAGCCGCGGGCCACCTCGAGCACGCGGTCGACGGGCACCTCGCCGTCGAACGGGCAGCCGAAGGCGGCGGCGATCATCACCGTCGCCGGGATGCCCGCGTCGTGCGCGGCGGCCGCGATCTCGGTCCACGCGGCCACCTGCGCGGCGGTGTCGACGCCCTGGTTGCGCACGGCCAGCCCGTCGGAGGCGACCACCACCACGGTGACCTCGTCGCAGCCGGCGGCCAGGGCGCGGTCGAGCCCGCGGCGGTTGAGCACCAGCCCGTTCCGGCGCAGCCCCGGCTCGTCGCGCAGGGCGGCCAGCACCTCCTCGGCGTCGGCCATCTGCGGCACCCGGTCCGGGCGGGCGAAGGCCGTCACCTCGACCCGCCGCAGCCCGGCGGCCACGCTCCGTCGTACCAGCTCGACCTTGGTCTCGGTGGGCAGCAGGCGGCGTTCGTTCTGCAGGCCGTCGCGCGGCGCGACCTCGACGATCTCGACCGTTCCGGACGGGGTGGCGGGGGGCGTGGCGGGGGAGGTGGCGGGGGACTCGGGGCTCACGGGGCGTTCCATTTCTCCGGGGACCTTCTCCGGCTCATCGTATCGGATATATGATCTGGCTATGACTGCGATGCACGAGGGTGGGGCGCTGGCGGGTCTGCGGGTGATCGAGGCGGGCCAGCTGCTCGCCGGACCGTTCGCCGCCACGCTGATGGGGGACCAGGGAGCGGACGTCATCAAGGTAGAGCCGCCGAAGGTGGGCGACCCGATGCGCCAGTGGGGCCGGGAGAAGTCCGACGGCTCCTACCTGTGGTGGCCGGTCGTCGGCCGCAACAAGCGCTCGGTGACGCTCAACCTCCGCGAGGTCGCGGGGCAGGAGCTCTTCCTGGAGCTCGTCCGCGGCGCCGACATCGTGATCGAGAACTTCCGCCCGGGCACGATGGAGAAGTGGAACCTCGGCTACGAGCGGCTGCGCGAGGTCAACCCGCGGATCATCCTGGTCCGCGTCAGCGGCTACGGCCAGACCGGCCCCTACTCCTCGCGCGCGGGCTACGGCTCGATCGGCGAGGCGATGGGCGGGCTGCGCTACATCACCGGCGAGCCGGACCGGCAGCCCTCGCGCACCGGCATCTCGATCGGCGACTCGCTGGCCGCGATGCACGCCTGCATCGGCGCGCTCGCCGCCGTGCGGCACCGCGACGTCACTGGTGAGGGCCAGGTCGTCGACAGCGCCATCTACGAGGCGGTGCTCGCGATGATGGAGAGCACCGTCACCGAGTGGGACGTCCAGCGCTACCAGCGCGAGCGCACCGGCGCGGTGCTGCCGAACGTGGCGCCCAGCAACGTCTACCCGACCGCGGACGGCCAGCTGATCCTGATCGCGGCCAACCAGGACTCGGTCTTCGCCCGGCTCGCCGAGCTGATGGGGGAGCCCGAGCTCGCCGCCGACGGCTCGCGGTACGCCGGCCACGCCGGCCGCGGCGAGCACCAGGCCGAGCTCGACGACTACATCGGGGTGTGGACCGCCAAGTACGACGCCGACGCCCTGCTCGCGCTGCTGCACGAGGGCGGCGTCCCGGCCGGCCGGATCTACAAGGCCGCCGACATGCTCACCGACCCGCACTTCGAGGCCCGCGAGGCGATCGTCCGCGTGCCGGACCCGACCTTCGGGTCCCTGGCGATGCAGAACGTGGTGCCCAAGATGTCCGGCACGCCCGGCTCGATCCGCTGGACCGGCCCGGGCCTCGGCGAGCACAACGACGAGGTCTACGGCGACCTGCTCGGGGTCGACCCCCAGCGGCGCGCGGACCTGGTCGAGCGCGGCGTGATCTGACCGATGGGCGCCGCGATGAGCGAGGGCGGTGCGGTCGAGCGGGCCGAGGACTACTCCGGCGCCGGCTTCCTCGGCCGCGTCGGCGGCGGGCCCCGCCCGGCGGTGGTCGTCGTCGACGTCTGCCGCGCCTACCTGGCCGACGGTCCGTTCAGCGACGACGCGGGCCGCTTCGAGGCGGCCCGGTCCAGCGCCGAGCGCGTCGTGGAGGCGGCCCGCGCCGCCGGCCACCCGGTCGTCTTCACCCAGGTGGTGCTGGCGCCCGGGGCCGCCGACGCCGGCTGGTTCGCGGTGAAGGTGCCCGGGCTGGTCGCCTTCGAGGCGGGCTCGCCGTACGGCGACTTCCCGGCCGCGCCGGCGCCCGGGCCCGGCGAGCTGGTGGTGACCAAGCAGTACGCCTCGGCGTTCTTCGGCACCTCGCTCGCCTCGTCGCTGCGCGCCCGCGGCGTCGACACCGCCGTCGTACTCGGCTTCTCCACCAGCGGCTGCGTCCGGGCCACGGCGCTGGACGCGCTCCAGCACGGCTTCCGCCCGCTGGTGGTCCGCGACGCCTGCGGCGACCGCGAGCCCGCCACCCACGAGCAGAACCTCTTCGACCTCGACGCCAAGTACGCCGACGTCGTGACCGAGTCCGAGATCCTCGTCTACCTCAAGGAGCAGGGAGCACCCCGATGACCGACACCGCCCAGCCGACCGCCGACGCGGTCCTCACCGTCGACCTGGACGCCACCGACCTGACGTGGGCCGAGCACCGGATCGCCGGGGCCGAGCAGCCGGCCCGGATCGCCCTGCTGCGCGCCGACGCCGAGCGCGGGACCCGGACCGTGATGGTGCGCTTCCCCGACGGCTGGACCCGCGACGCCGTGGGCAACCAGCCCGCGGGCGAGGAGATGGCCATCCTCGACGGCGAGCTGCGGATCAGCGGCCTCGTCGGTGCCCCCGGTCAGATGCTGGTCATCGAGCCGAGGGCGACCCGGTCCGCGACCTCCACCGCCGACGGCACCCGCGCCGTCGTCTGGTTCTCCGGCGCCGGCGGCGGCTGGGCCGACGGCGAGGCCGAGGACGCCGGCTCGATGGAGCTGCTCAGCGTCGAGGCCGGGCTGGAGCGCCCCGCCCGTCCGGGGTTGAACGGCGCGGTCGCCCTGGTCGAGGAGGCCGCCGGCGCGGTCTTCGACGTCGACGCCGACGTGCTCTGGCCCGACGCCCGCCGGTGGGCCTTCGTCCCCGCCGGCACGGCCGCCCCCGCCCTCGAGGGCCCGGCGATCGTGCACACCTGGTCCTGACCCCTCACTGCGCGAGTTGGGGGAAAACGACCTGCGAGTTGGGGGAAAGCGACCTGCGAGTTGGGAGGCAACTCCGGACTCGAGGGTCGTCTACCCCCAACTCGCAGGTCGTTTTCCCCCAACTCGCGGATCGCGGGGTCAGCGGGTGGCGGCCAGGTCGTCGTCGTAGGCGGCGCGTGCCCGGGTCAGCACGACCACGGCGGCGAAGAGAGGCGGCAGCAGGCCGAGCATGGCCAGCGACAGCGAGTCCATCAGGTCCGACAGCAGGCCGATCAGGAACGGGCCGAAGGCGCCGCCGAGCGTGGTGAGGAACTGCAGCAGCGCGAAGCCCATGCCGCGGCTGGCCACCGGGACGACGTCCGCGGCGGCCGCGGTCAGGTTCGGGATCGCGCCGGCGAACCCGGCGCAGGCGATCGCGATCATCCCGACCCGGAGCGGTACGCCGGGGAGCAGCACCGCCAGCGTGAGGCCGGCCGTGCCGACGGTGAGGAACGCGCCGGCGACGCGGATCCGCCAGCCGCCGGCCGTCGCGCGGTCGCCGAGGCGGCTGCCGAGCAGGATGCCGACGACGATCCCGGTGCCGCCGACGCCGCCCGCGAGGCCGGACGCGGCGTCGTACCCGAGGCCCTCGGTGCGCTCGAGGAACGTGGGCAGCCAGTAGAAGATGCCGGCGACGCCGAGGGACAGCAGCGCCTGTGCCGCGATCACGCCGCGCAGCGTGGCGATCCCGAGCAGCCGGCGGGCGTCGGCGACGATCGAGCCGCGCAGGTCGTGGGCGGGGGCGTGGGAGAGCACGGCCTCGGCGTCGGCACCGTCGGCGTCCGTCGCGGCGGTGCCGCGCAGCCGGTCGATCCGGTCGCCGAGCCCGCGCA
>NZ_JBEGDJ010000075.1:0-15767 GCF_040191335.1 Nocardioides sp. YIM 152588
GCGCATGAAGTGCCTGTCAGGTGTGACGCGTGGTCAGCCTGAGGCACACGACCCGCAGCGACAGGTAGAGGTTCGAGGAGTGGAAGAGGCGCATCGGCTGGATGACGCGAGCGCGGCGACCACGGCGGCGCCGCGTCCCGGGCGGGCGCCGCGGCGGCGAGCAGCTCCTCGGCGAGCTCCCGGAACCGCGACTCGGCGGCGGCCACGTCGAGGCCCGGGAACGTGCGGTCGCGGTAGACCCATCGGCCCGCGACCATCACGTCGGTGACGTCGGCGGCGCGGGCGGCGGTGAGCGCCTGGTTGGCCAGGTCGGTGGCGGGCAGGAAGGCGCGCGAGCCGAGGTCGAGCAGCGCGAGGTCCGCCGCCCAGCCGGGCTCGATCCGGCCCACCCGGTCCCACCCGCAGGCGGCCGCGCCGCCCTCGGTCGCGGCGGTCAGCACCTCCTCGACCGTCAGCCACTCCGCGGCCGGCCGCGTGGACGCGCGCGCCAGCAGCGCCGTCAGCCGGGCGGCGTCGAGCACGTCGAGGGCGTCGGCGGAGTTCGCGCCGTCGGTCCCCACCGCGAGCCGTACGCCGGCGGCGAGCGTCGCGCGCGCG
This sequence comes from Nocardioides sp. YIM 152588, assembly GCF_040191335.1. Lineage (NCBI taxonomy): Bacteria > Bacillati > Actinomycetota > Actinomycetes > Propionibacteriales > Nocardioidaceae > Nocardioides > Nocardioides sp. YIM 152588. The sequence continues at coordinate 598 of NZ_JBEGDJ010000075.1, forward strand.
TCGGCGATCCCCGAGCCGAGCCGCAGGTTGCTGCCCGGCACGGTGACCGCGACCGCACCGGCCGCCGCCAGCAGGTCCCGGTCAGCGTCGGAGAGCCAGATCGCGTGCGCGACGGTGAGCCGGTCGTCGAGGACGCCGAGCCGGTCCAGCTCGGCGGTGATCGAGCGGCCGAACCGCTCGGCACCGGCCAGAGCCTGCGGCTTGGACTCGGCGAGGTGGGTGTGCACCCGCAGGCCGCGCTCGGCGGCCACCGTGTGCAGCCCGGCCACCAGCTCCGGCGTGCAGTGGGCGAGGATCGTGGGCGCGACCGCGGGGGTGACCAGCCCGCCGAGCGGGGCCTCGTCGAGCAGGGCGTCGGCGAACGCCGCGCACCGCGCGACGACCTCGGCGGCCGGCGACCCTGCCGGGGGCACCCCGCAGCACTCCCCGATCGCCGGCACCGCCTCGTGCACCGACCGGTCGGCGACCATCGGCGCGAGCACCGTCCGCAGGCCGGCGCGGGCGTAGCCGCGGGCGGCGGCGAGCAGGCCGTCCACGTCCGGCCCGCCGGCCTGCGCCATCAGGTCGAACGCCCCGGTCGCGCCGGAGGCGATCATCTCGGTCGCGGCGAGCAGCGCCGACAGCTCGGCCAGCTCCGCGCCGCGGGCGGCCGACATCCAGCCGCCGTTGAGCAGCGAGTCCTCCAGGGTCCAGTCCCGCGCGGCGCCGCGCGCGACCAGCGTGTGCGAGTGGGTGTGGGCGTTGACCAGGCCGGGGAGCAGGAGCCGCCCGCTCACGTCGACCCGCTCGCCGTGGCCCCCACCGTCGAGCGACCCCGGGGCGCCGACCGCGGCGATCGCGCCGCCGTCGACCAGCACGTCCGCGGCGACCGGCACCCAGCCGGGCCCGGTGACCACGACACCGCCCGTCAGCAGCACGCTCATGCCGGGTGGACCTCGGCCCAGTGCCGGGCGATCGCCGATCGGGTCGTCACCCACACGTCCGGGTGCGCGACCACGTGGTCCAGGAACCGGGCGAGACCCGCCGCCCGCGCCGGGTGGCCGGTGAGCCGGGGGTGCACCGAGACGACCATCATCCCGGCCCGCCCCGCCGTGCCCTCGGCGTACAGGACGTCGAAGGCGTCGCGCAGGTAGGTGAAGGCGTCGGCGGAGGTGGACCACCAGCCCTTGGCGTACTTGTTGTCGTTGTTGGAGAAGGTGTGCGGCACGACCAGGTGCGGGCGCGCGGCACCACCCTCGGCCCCGCCGACCCGCGTCCAGTAGGGCAGCTCGTCGTCGTAGGCGTTCGAGTCGTAGAGGAACCCGCCGTGCTCGACCAGCAGCCGGCGGGTGTTCAGCGACGGGCCGTAGCGGCAGTACCAGCCCTCCGGCGCCGAGCCCCAGGTGCCGCGGAACGACTCCACCGCGCGGGCGATCTGCGCACGCTCCTCGTCCTCGGAGAGCAGGTAGTGCTTGGTGAACCCGTGGCCGTGGCCCATCAGGTCCCAGCCCGCGTCGCGCGCGGCCGCGGCGATCGCCGGGTTGCGCTCCAGCGCCAGGGCGCAGGCCGACGCGGTGGCGACCAGGCCCCGCTCGGCGAGCAGCCGGTGCACGCGCCAGAAGCCGACCCGGCTCCCGTAGGCCATCATCGACTCCGCGGCGAGGTCGCGCCCGGGCACGTCGGCCCCGGCGTCGCCGGCGTCGGTCAGCGGCGACTCGCTGCGCGGGGCGCCGTCGCCGACGGCGTACTCGGCCCCCTCCTCGACGTTGACCGCGATGGTCAGGGCGAGCCGGGCGCCGCCGGGCCACCGCGGGTCCGGCCGGTCGGCGCCGTAGCCGACCAGGTCGCGGGGGTGCTCGTCACCCATCGGACTGCTCCCCCGGCCTGCCCAGGTCGACCAGCTCGGGGACGTCGTAGGCCTGGTAAGAGGCGAAGAAGCCGGCCCGGTCCTCCAGGAAGAGCGACCGGGAGAGCGCGTCGGCCAGCCGCCGGCCGCCGGCGCCGAGGCCGGAGTTCATGTTGCCGTTGAGCCCCATCGAGAGGCGGGCGCCGTAGGTGAAGTCGTGGACCCGCTCGATCCACGGCGCCTCGCCGGGCGTGCGCTGGGTGAAGGCGAAGTCGCGGTCCAGGTAGGGGTACGTCGACAGCCCGGCGTCCTCCCAGCCGGCCGGCGCGGTGAACCGGTCGGCCCAGGTGGCGACGTGCGGCGCGAGGTCGGCCAGCTCGGGGCGGACCGCGAGGTCCACGCTGGGGCCGGTGCCGCTGATCACCGCGTCGAAGCGGAACTCCCCGGCGCCGGTGGCCACGACGATCTCGCCCGCGCCGTCGCCGGTGTCGTCGAGGCGCACCGACTTCCAGTCCGCCGACGTGTGGTGGGCGAAGGTGTCGTGGCGGGTGCACCGGTACCAGGTCTGCTGCGGCGGCGGCTGGTTGGTGCGCTGGAACTGCACGGTGAAGCGCCACTTGTCGGGGTCGGGCAGCTCGGGGAAGTGCGCGCCGAACGCGTAGAACTCCATCCACCGGAACGGGTTGACCCGGGGCACCTCCGCGCGGCGGTAGAAGAGGTCCACGCTGGTCGCGCCGTGCTCGAGCGCCGAGCCGGCGTAGTCGAACGCGGAGGCTCCCCCGCCGAGCACGCCGACCCGCTGCCCGGCGAACCGGGAGAAGTCGACCGGCGCCCCGGTGTGCACGTAGCGGTCGGCCGGCAGGGCGTCGCGGATCATCGCGGGCACCGTCCACTCGCCGTTGCCGGCCAGCCCGGTGGCGAGCACGACCCGCCGGGCGAAGCGGGTCCCCTCGGTGGTCTCCACCCGGAGCACGTCGGCGGCCCCGGTGATCGCCGTGACCGCGACGCCGTTGCGCATCCGCGGCCCGGTGACCGTCCGGAACCAGCGCAGGTAGTCCTGCCAGTGCTCCTTGGGGATGAACGTCATCGCGTCCCAGGCCTCGTCGCCGTGCGCGGCGCGGTACCAGGCCTCCGCGGTCAGCGACGGCAGCCCCTGGTCGGGCCCCGTGTTGGTCTTGGGGGTGCGCAGCGTGTGCATCGCGGCGTACGTCGTCCAGGGGCCCTCGCCGCCCTCGGGGGCCGCGTCGAGGACCAGCGTGTTGGTGATCGCGCGGCGCTTGAGGGCGAAGGCGAGGGTGAGGCCGGCCTGCCCGCCGCCGATGATCAGCACGTCGAGCACCGGCTCGCCGGCGTGGGTGCGCGGCGTGAGCCACTCCGGGCGCGGGTAGGCGGTGACCTCCAGGTCGCGGCGGACCTGCTCCTCGAGGCGGGTCAGCGCGGTGGGCGGCTCGGTCATGCGGTCTCCTCCGTTCGGTCGGCGAGGCGGTCGGCCAGCACTCGCGCCGCGGCGAGCAGCTCCTCGTCTCGGCCCTCGAAGCCCAGCAGCTGGACGCCCTGCGGCAGGCCGCCGACGGTCAGCCACGGCGCCGAGAGAGCCGGGACGCCCAGCAGCGAGGCGGTGGCCGGCATCCGGCGGCAGCCGGTGCTGGCATGGCCCGGCGGCGCGGGGTTGGTGGTGGACAGGGTGAGCAGGACGTCGTGCTCCTCGGCGAGCGCGGCCCAGGCGGCGCGCAGCTCCTCGCGGCGCGCCAGCGCAGCGGCCAGGCCGGCACCGCCGAGGGCGGCCGCGTGGTCGACCATCTCGCGCAGCCGCGGGTCGGGCTCCCCGGCCGCGACGTGGGCCGCGAGCACCGGGGCGCTCTCCCCGGCGAAGATGTCGAAGCAGGCCCGCCCGCTGCCGGCGACCGCCGCGTCGAACGCGGCCAGCGCCGGCGTCCCGGACGCGACCGTGATCCCGTCCCCCGGCAGCGCGTCGACGAGGTCGGCGAGCGCGCCGAGCGTCTCCGCCCGGGGCAGGCCGCCGTCGTCGAGGCGCAGCAGACCCACCCGCAGCCCGACGCCGGGCGCGCCCCGAGCCCCGGTTCGGCGCGCCGCGAGCCCCGGTTCGGCAAGCACCTCGACGACGCGGGTCAGGTCCTCCAGCGAGCCGGCGATCAGGCCGAGGTCGTCGAGGGTGTCGGCGAGCAGGTGCATGCCGTCGCGGGGCAGCCGCAGGTGGGAGGGCTTGAACCCCCACGCGCCGCAGTACGACGCCGGGCGGATCGTCGAGGCCTGTGACTGGCTGGCCAGCGCGACCGGCACGAGGCCGGCGCCGACCGCGGCGGCGGAGCCGGCCGAGGAGCCGCCGGGCGTGTGGCCCGGCGCGTGCGGGTTGTCGGTGACCGTGGTGGTGCCGCAGGCGAACGGTGTCGTCGTGGTGGTGCCGACCACCACCGCGCCGGCCGCCCGCAGCCGGGCCACCGCCTCGGCGTCCCGGCTGGCGACCCGGTCGGCGAAGAGCGACGAGCCGTAGGTGACCGGCAGCCCGGCCACGTCGATGATCTCCTTCACCGCGATCGGCAGGCCGCTCAGCGGCCCCGCGGCGGGCGGCTCCGGGTCCGCCACCACGTGCACGAACGCCTGGAGCTCGGGGTCGCGCTCGGCGATCGCCGCCAGGGAGCGGGCGACGGCGGAGCCGGTGCCGGCGGCGACCCTCGTCGCGGCGGGGGTGGTCACGGGGCGGGCACCTGCCCGACGTACCAATCGTGGATCTGGGAGGACGTCACGAACGACGCGCTCTCCTGGACCTGCACCGCGGCGACGATCCGCTCGATCTCGGCGATCCGGTGCGGCACGCCCATGACGTGCGGGTGCAGCCCGATCGGCATCACCACCGGGTTGCCCTTCCCAGCGGCGCCGGCCTCGGCGGTGTGCCGGGCGAGGGTGCGCACCGTGCGGTCGGCCAGCGCACCGTCGGGCTGCAGCCCGACCTGGTAGGTGGTCACGTCGTTGAGGGTGAGCGTGTAGGGCAGCCCGAGGATCGGGCCGGACGGCGTCGTCAGCCAGACCGGGCGGTCGTCGATCATCCAGTCGTGGTTGAACTCCAGGCCCGCCTCGACCATCAGCCGCAGGGAGTCGTCCGTCTGGTTCATGCCGGGGCTGAGCCAGCCGCGGGGGGCCGCGAAGCGCTTCCCGATCCGGGCGAGCGCCTCCTCGATGACCGGCCGCTCCTCCTCGTAGGTCTGGATCGACTGCTGGCGGACGCCGTGCGCGACCACCTCCCAGCCGCGCTCCTCGATCAGGTCGGCGACGGCCGGGTAGTGGTCGATCACGTCGGCGTTGAGCGCCACGGTGACGGCGCTGCCGAGCGGCGCCAGCGCGTCGGCGAGCCGGGGCAGCCCGGCCCGCAGGCCGTAGAGGACCCACGAGTGGTTCGCGACGTCCGGGACCACGGTGAGTCCGCCCGGCGCGGGCAGCGCGGCCCGCGGCATCGGGCGGTCGAGCGTCCAGTGCTCCAGGTTGATCACGACGCTGACCAGCACCGACGCGCCGTCCAGCGGTTCCAGCCGGGGGGCCTCGGTGGACAGGGCGAACGGGGCGGGCGCGACGCGCTCGGTCATGGGGTCTCCTCCGGGTGGGCGGCGCCGATCCGGTCGGCGATCGCCAGCAGCAGCTCGTCGTCGCCGGGCAGGCCGAGCAGCGAGGTGCCGATCGGCGCGGGGGTGCCGGCCACCGGGTGCGTGACGGTGCCGGTCGGCAGGGTGAGCTGGGGCGAGCCGGTCAGCGAGGCCGGCACGACGAAGGCGAGGTTGGCGTCGCGCCACGCCATCAGGTCGGCGTGCGGGAGGGTGCGCGGCGGCGCGGCGTCCATCGCCGTGGGCAGCAAGGCGACCGCGCCGGTCCACGAGCCGTCCAGCAGCGCCGCCAGCCGTTCCCGCAGCGCGGCGCGGAGCGCCTCGGCGGCCGCGACCTCCTCGTCGGTCACCTCGGCGGCGGCCAGGATCCGGGCCTCGATCCCCTCCCCGAGCACCGGGTGCTCGCCCGTCACCCAGGCGCCGTTGGACTGCCACAGCTGGCGGCTCATCAGCGGCCAGAAGACGGTGACCAGGTCGGCCGGCAGGGGCTCCTCGACCAGCGGTTCCTCGACCACGTCCAGGCCGAGCGCGTCCGCCCACGCGGCGGCCGTCGCGCGCGTGTGCGCGGCGACGTCCGGCGTGGCCCGGTCGACCAGGTCCGTGAGGAGCACCAGCCGGTCGAGCGGTCGGCGCGGACGGACCTCGCGGCGCTCGCCCGGGGGTGCAAGCGCCGCGAAGGCGGTGGCGACCGGCCCGACGGCGCGGGCCAGCAGTCCGACCGTGTCGAACCCCGGCGCCATCGGGCGGATGCCGGCGGTGTCGATCCGCCCGTGGGTGGGCCGCAGGCCGACCAGCCCGCAGAACGAGCCCGGCCCCCGGATCGAGCCACCCGTGTCGGTGCCCAGCCCGAGGTCGGCCAGGCCGGCGGCGACCGCCGCGGCCGAGCCGCTGGAGGAGCCGCCCGGCACCCGGTCGGGGGCGGCCGGGTTGGGCGGCGTGCCGAAGTGGGAGTTCACGCCGAACATGCCCATCGCCAGCTCGTCGGTGGCGGTCTTGCCGACGACCGTGGCGCCGGCCGCCAGCAGCCGGGTGACGGCAGCGGCGGTCGCGGTGGCCGGCGCGCCGGCGGCCAGCGACGGGTTGCCGGCGGCGGTGACGTGCCCGGCGACGTCGTACAGGTCCTTGACGACCACGCGCAGGCCGTCGAGCGTGCCGTGCCCGGTGGGCTCGAGGACGACCTCGCCGTCGGGGGCCCAGACGGTGTCGAGCGTGGGGACGGTCTCAGGCATCGTAGGAGCCCAGGAACTCGTCGACGAGCCCCTCCACCTCCGCGAACGGGTAGTGCCGGTGGGCGTAGTTGCGCACGACGGCGACGTTGCCGGAGTAGAACCGCTCGTACTGCACGTGCCGGCCGGCGAACTCCGAGCCGACCACGTCCCAGGCGAGCTTGAAGAGCTTCACCCGCTCCTCCACCGGCAGCTGGTCGGAGCCCATCACCACGTCCATCGCCGCTGCCTCGTCGGGGTTGCGCAGGTCCGCGGCCGCGGCGGGCACCTGGATGACGCCGCCGCCGACCAGCTCGCCGAGCAGCTTCACTGCCCGCGGGTAGACGTCCGTCTGCTGGCCCATCGCGGCGTAGAGGTACTTGCCCTCGGGGCGCCACACGCCGTTGGCGTCCGGCTTCGCGCACCGGTGCGCCATCTCCGCGAGCGCCTCCGTCACGGTCTGGATGGTGGAGATCTCGGCGAGCTGGCCGCGCAGCGCCATGTCCTTGTCCCGGCCGTTGGCCACGAGCACCTTGGCCGCGATGCCGGTCAGGAAGCGCAGCTTCGCGGCGAGCCGGATGATCGACTGCAGGTTCCCGATCTGGTGCGCGGCGGTGCCGAAGAACTGACGGTTGACGACCTCGGTCGACCCGGCGGCGAAGACGGTCTCCCACGGCACCAGCACGCGGTCGAGGACCACCATCGCGTCGGTCTCGTCGTACCGGTTGGCCAGCGGGTAGTCGAAGGCGTCGCCGGCGGTGGCGTAGGGCCGGCGGCACAGCAGGGAGAGGCCGGGGGCGTTGATCGGCACGACCACGCTCAGCGCCCGCGCGGTCTCGGCCGGGGCGAGCGGACGCACGGAGGTCAGGAAGATCGCGTCGGCCACCGCCGCGCCGGTACCGAGCATCTGGGCGCCGTCGATGACGATGCCGTCCTCGCGCTCCTCCACGATCTCCAGCGGCCGCACCCGCGAGGTGGGGTCGGCCGGGTTCATCTGCGGGGGCACGATCGAGTTGGCCAGCCACAGGCCCTCGGCGGAGGCCTTCTCGTGGTAGGCGACCACGTTGGCCCCGAGCGCCCGGTCCTCGGTGTCGAAGACCTCCGGCGCCGAGGCGAAGCCGGCCAGCAGGCCCGCGACGTGGTCGGGGCCGCGGCCGATGAAGCCGTGGCTGCGCCGCGACCACTCCTCCAGCGCGACCTTGCGGAGCTCGTGCTGGGCCTCGGTGTAGGGGGTGGTCCAGATCGCCAGCCGGCCGGTGTCGGGGTCGACCAGCGGGCTGCCGGGCTCGCAGGAGGCGTCGTAGATCGACGCCATCGTCGCCACCACCCCGGCGAACGCGGGGTGCTCGGCGACGTTCTTGACGGCCTCGCCGTCGACGTAGACGACGCGACCGTCGTCGAGGGCCGAGCGGTAGTCGGCACCGGTGCGCAGCATCAGAACAGCTCCTCCAGGGTGGGGCGTCGCGCGATCAGCCCGTCGGCGACGCAGTAGTCGATGGCCGTCTCGAGCATCGGGCGGTTGGCCTCGACGCCCGCGGCCCAGTAGTCCGCGCCGAGCAGGCGCTCGGTCTCCAGCAGCTCCTCGAGCTGCCAGGGCAGCACCGAGTCGAGGGCGGCCGAGTCGAACAGGTCCGCCCGGGCCTGCTCCTGCGCCGCCACGAAGGCGTCGAAGAGCGCCTGCGGCAGCTCCGGGTGCGCCTCCGCCAGCGGCCGCTTGACCGCGAGCACGTGCATCGCCGGGAAGATCCCGGTGTCGCGGAAGTAGGCCAGCTCGGCCTCGCGCGGGCGGTCGAACAGGCGCCGTACGCCGCCGTCGGGCCAGGTCGACGGCGCCCGCGCCGTGACGAGCGCGTCGATGGCGCCCTCCGCCAGCGCCTGCGCCAGCGACGTCTCCCGCTCGAAGTCGAAGGAGAAGCCCTCGGGGTAGAGCTGCGGGTGCTCGTCGCCGGCGTACGGCGACTCCAGCCCGCCGATGACGTAGGTCGGCGAGTGCCGGTCGACGCCGAAGCGGTCGTGCAGGATGCCGCGCAGCCAGACCCCGGCCGCCATGTCGAAGACGGAGATGCCGATCCGCTTGCCGGCCAGGTCGCCCGGGTCGACGACGTCGGACTTGTCGCTGACGAAGATGCAGGAGAACCGGAAGTGCCGGGACGGGAAGACCGGCACCGCCAGGTAGGGCCGCTCGGGCCGCTCCAGGCTGCGCAGGTAGGTAGCGAGCGGGAACTCGCAGACGTCGAAGGTGTGGTGGACCATCTGGTGGTTGAACAGCTCCTGCACCGCCATCAGGGTGACCTCGGACTCGACGCCCGGGATGGTCACCCGCCCGTCGGCCAGCGGGCGGGTGCGGGCCGAGTCCGACAGGCCGAGCGTGAGTCTCACTGCATCCCTCGTTTCTGCGACGTGCTGGTGGTGCTGGTCTGGCTGGTCGTGCCGGCCTCGCTCATCCGGCCTCGAGCCGGGCGCTGATCACGCTCTCCACCCGCGAGCGGAGCGCGGTGGTGAAGCGCCCGTCGAGCTCCCACTCGATGGGGATGATCTGGCCGACCCGGTCCTCGATGCCGGCCGGCAGCGTGGCGGCGTTGTTCACGACCAGCACCGGCGCGCCGTCGAGGCGGGCCGGGTCGTCGGGGCTGTCGGGGCCGACCTCGACGCCCTCGATCGGGCCGGCGTAGTACTGGCCGACCGTGGCGATCATCCACTGCACCCCGCGCCGGCTCGGCGCGACCACGACGATCCGCTCCTCGAGCCGGACGCCGATCAGCCGGCGCAGCGCCGACGGCGAGGCGACCAGGTTGAGCTCGACCACCTGGTCCAGCTCGCGGACCAGGTCGGCGATGTCGTTGAGGTGGAAGATCGGGCAGGCGACGGCGTCGAACTCCTCGTCCAGGACCCGGCCGGCCGCGTCGGCCAGCAGCACCGGCTGCACCTCGACGCCGCTGGCGCGCTGGACGAGCTCCTGGACGTGGCGCAGGTCGCGCTCGTTGCACTCCACGACCGCGATCCGCCGCATCGAGCCGACCCGGTCCAGGGCGTGCTCGACCAGGGTGGTGACCTCGGCGGCGGTGAAGCCGAGCCGGCGGGCGCGGACCAGCACCTCGTCGAGCTCGCGGGCGACCACGTCGCGGCCGTCCACGGTGCCGGCGTCGTCGGTCTGCTCGACGAACGTCCCGCGCCGCGGCACGGTGCGCACCCGCCCGCTGGCGGCCAGCCTGCCGATGGCGCGGTCGACGGTCGAGGAGTTGGAGCCGAGCTCGGCGGCCAGCGCGCGGCAGGACGGGAGCTTGGAGCCGACCGGGTAGAAGCCGGTCAGCACGCGGTCGAGGAGCCGGCGGTAGACCTCGTCGAGACCGGGGGCGACGTCCACCTGCTACCTCCGCACCAGGGACGAGAGCCGGCCGATGCCGGCGGCGGTGACCAGGCCGGCCGCGTGCTCGCGCGAGCGGGCCGCGACCTCGCGCGGGTCGACCAGGGTGACCTCGCCGTCGGCCAGCGACAGCTCGCCGTCGACCCAGACCTCCTTGACCTCGCGGCTGCCCGCCACGAAGACCAGGGCCTGGTAGGGCTCGTGCACGTTCGCCAGCGTCGGGCCCTCGCCGTCGAAGACGACGACGTCGGCCTTCTTCCCGACCTCGAGGCTGCCGATCTCGGCCTCCATCCGGAGCGCCCGGGCGCCGCCGATGGTGGCCATGTCGTAGGCCTCCTTGGCGCTCATCGCGGTGGCCTGCAGGTCGCGGACCCGGGCCAGCAGCGGCGCGGTCTTCATCGCCTGGAGGAAGTCCTGGCTGTCGTTGGAGGCGGCGCCGTCCACGCCGATCCCGACGTCGATGCCCGCCGCGTGCATCTCGGCGACCGGCGCGATGCCGGAGGCGAGGATGCCGTTGGCGACCGGGTTGTGCGCGACGCCGACGCCGTGCTCGGCCATCAGTGCCCGGTCGTCGCGGTCCAGCCAGACGCAGTGCGCGGCCAGCACCGGCGCCTCGAACAGCCCCATCTCCGCGCACTGGCCGACCACGGTGCGGCCGAACCGCTGGTAGGTCGCGGTGACCTCCTCGCGGATCTCCTGGACGTGGATGTGGACGCCGTGGCCGCGGTCGACCGCGAACCGGACGCTCTCCTCGAGCATCGCGTCGGACTGCGCGCCGATGGCGGCGATGCCGAGCCGGAAGGTCTGCAGCCGCGAGGCCAGGGTCGCCTCGAGCAGCGCCTCGTGCTCGGCGAGCTCGGCCGCGATCGTGGTGTTCTCGTGGTGGTCGCCGGACCCGAACGAGATCACGCCGCGCAGCCCGACCTCGTCCAGCGCCCGCACCACCCCCGGGGTGACCGGGTCGGGGTGCGGGTGGCAGACGAACATGTCGTTGGCGGTGGTGACGCCGCTGCGCAGCATCTGCACCGCCGACAGCAGGGTCCCCCAGTAGGCGCGCTCCGCGTCGAAGTAGGGGCGGACCGGCTCGATCAGGTCCTTGATCCACTCCCACAGCGTCAGGTCGGAGCCGATCCCGGTGATCAGGCCCTCGGAGAAGTGGCCGTGGGTGTTGACGAAGCCCGGACCGACCAGGTCGTACGCCGACCCGTGCACCTCCGCGTCCGGGTAGCGCGCCGAGAGGTCGGCCCAGGGGCCGACCGCGACGATCGCGTCGCCCTCGATAGCGACGGCGCCGTCCTCGATGGGGGTCGGCGCCATCACCCACTTGCCGCGCAGCAGGGTGGTCATGCCCGGACCACCCTGGCGGTGCCCGTCAGGTAGTCGAACGCGTCGGGCTGCGGGGCCACCAGGTCGCCGTACATCTCGGGGCGGCGGGCGCGGAGCAGCCCGGGGATGGAGTCGAACGGCTTGGGCTCGGCGATCGAGTCGTCGTGCCCGCGCAGCCAGCGCACCCGGTCGAGGTCGAGGGTGGCGACCACGAGCTCCTCGCGGCCGGCGAAGGCGAGGGGGTGCTCGGGGCCGGTGATCATCGCGGCGCCCTGCTCCTCGCCCCACAGGTTGTTGGTGAGGCCGACGTAGCAGAGGTTCTCGATGGCGCGGGCCTGATTGATGATCTGCCAGTTGCGGGTCAGGCTGGTGAAGCCGCCGCCGGCCGGCGACAGGATGATCTCGGCGCCGCGCAGGGCGACGATCCGCGGCACCTCGGGCGTCCACATCTCGCTGCAGACGACGATGCCCATCGGGATGCCGTCGAGGACGAAGTTGCCGAACTCCGGCCCGGGGCTGGTGAGCTGCCCGTGGGTCTCCTCGGCGGGGATGGTCGCGGGGTGGGTGCGCAGGTAGTGCAGGACCTCGGCGCCGTCGCGGCCGATGACGTGCACGGCGAGGTGGTAGCGCCCGTCCTCGGCCCTCTCGTTGGCCGACCAGACCACGTTGACGTCGCCGGCCTTGGCCGCCGCGCTCAGCTGCGGCGCCGCGTCGTAGAAGGCGTCGGCGTCGATCGGGCCGGGGCTGAACTCGGGGAAGCAGACCAGGTCCGCACCCGCGGCGACCGCCCGGTCGACCAGCTCCACGGCGTGGTCCACGTCGGCCGGGCCGCCCGGCCCGCGACCCCCGACACGCCGGGGCTGCGCCATCGCCAGGACGTAGTTCCGCGGCGCCTCGTCGGGGGTGTTCGGGACCGTGCTCATGGCGCCGACACTAGGGACGGAACCGGGGTCCTCCGGAGGCCGTAACTGGCTGTTTACGCCGCCCTGACGATCTTCTCGATTGTGTTACACCGCCCGGGACAGAGGGACAGAAAGACCTCGGACGAGGCCGCTGAACTGGGTCTACGGTGTGCCCCGTGCGTCCCTGGATCCTGCTGCTCGCGCTCGCCGCGCTCTTCTCCGCAGCCTTCACCGCCGTCGACCTGCCGACCCCGGTCCTCTTCGGCGGACTGGCCGGTGCGCTGGTCTACGCGGTGTCGCGTCCGGGGCAGCCGCTGCGCCTCCCCGACCGGTGGTTCACCACCGGCCAGGCGGTGGTCGGCGTCGTCGTCGGCATCGCGGTCGACTGGGCGTCCCTGGCCGACCTGGGCTGGAGCTGGCTGCTGGTCGTGGTGGTCGGCTGCTTCTCGCTGGTCGTCTCGGTGCTGGTCGGCACCCTGCTGATGCGGCACGGCGTCTCCCGGGTCACCGCGACCTTCTCCTCGATCGCCGGCGGCGCGGCCGGCCTGACCGCCGTCGCCGACGAGCTGGGCGCGGACTCGCGGGTGGTCGCGACGCTGCAGTACCTGCGGCTGCTCGTCGTGCTCTCCGTGATGCCGGTGGTCGCCACGCTCGTCTTCGGCGCCCGCGCCGACGAGGACGCCGGGACGGTCTACCTCGACACCGGATCGCTGCCCCTCGACCTCGCCTTCTGCGCGGTCGCCATCGTCGGCGGCCTCTACGTCGGCCGGCTGCTGCGCTTCCCCACCCCGGCCATCCTCGGCCCGCTCGCGGTCGCGGCGCTGCTCACCCTCGTGCCCTGGTTCGACGGCGCGACCGTCCCGTGGCTGGTGCTCACGGTCGGCTACCTGTGCATCGGCATCCAGGTCGGCCTGAAGTTCACCCTCGCCTCGCTGGTCCAGATCGGCCGGATGATCCCGACCGCGCTGGTCACCATCCTGACCACCATCGTCGCCTGCGCCGGGCTCGGCTGGGTGCTGGTCGCCCTCACCGACGTGAGCCCCCTGGACGGCTACCTGGCGACGAACCCCGGCGGCATCTACGCCGTGCTCGGCATGAGTGCCGCGGCCGGCGGCGACGTGACGTTCGTGGCGGCCTCGCAGATCCTGCGGACCGTGATCATCCTGGTCTCGGCGCCGTTCGTGTCGGCGTACCTGCACCGGTTCGAGGACCGTCGGCCGGCGACCGACTAGATCCATCGTCACATCCAGATTGGCCCCGAAATCGCCCGGATCGGGGCCAATCTGGATGTGACGATGCGCTTGAACGCCCGCGTCAGCTGAAGATCATGCAGCTCGACGTGGCGTGGGCGACGAGACGGTCCTGGGCGTCGTACAGCTTGGCCTCGGCCAGGGCGGTACGCCGGCCGCGCTGGATGACGCTGCCGATCGCCCGCAGCCGGCCGGAGTCGACCGTGGCCGGTCGGAGGAACTTCACGGTGAGGTCGAGCGAGGTGTAGCCCTCCCCCACCGCGAGGGTGGAGTGCACGGCGCAGCCGCAGGCGGTGTCGAGCAGCGTGGAGTGGACGCCGCCGTGGACGCTGCCGATCGGGTTGTAGTGGCGGGGCTCGGGGACCAGCTCGACGGCGACGGAGCCGCGGTCGAGGATCTCGAAGTTGACCATGCCGATGGTCCCGGCGATCGGCGCCGGGGGCAGCCGGCCGTCGATGATCGCGGACAGCTGCTCGTAGCCGTCGTGCGCGGTGGGGTCGAAACCCTGGGTCTCCAGAACGGACTCAGCCATGGCCACCATGGAACCAGCGCGATGCTGGGTCTGTCAATCAGATTCAGGGTCTATGCTGGCGGGATGAGCACGCCGTCAGCGCCGACGACCCCGGCCGCACTCAGCTGGTCCGTCGACAACTGCTCCCTCGGCCGGGCGATGGCCATCCTCGGCGAGCGGTGGACGGTCGTCGTGCTGCGCGAGGTCTTCCTCGGCGTGCGCCGCTTCGCCGACATCCAGCGCCACGCCGGCATCCCCCGCCAGGTGCTCACCTCACGGCTGGCCACGCTCGTCGAGCACGGCATCCTGCACCGGGTCCCCTACCAGGACGAGGGCGCCCGGACCCGCCACGAGTACCGGCTCACCGACGTCGGCATGGAGCTGCAGCCGATCCTGCTCGCGATCACCCGCTGGGGCGACGCGCACCTGGCCGACCCGGCCGGCGTGCCGACCGAGTTCATCCACCGCGACTGCGGCGAGCCGGTCCACGTCGAGATCCACTGCGCGGCCGGCCACCACCTGGCCGACCCGCGCGAGGTGACCAGCCGCCCCGGCCCGTCGGCCAAGCCGTACGGCGCGGCGACCGCCACGGACTGACCCGGCGCCCCGGGTCAGTGGGCGTAGGCCCCCAGCGTCTTCCGGGCACCACCCAGGTCGTCGGTCCGCGGGTGGACCACGGTCAGCGTGATCCGGGTCTTCCTCCGGACCGGGAGCTTGCGGGCCTTGATCCGCACCTTCGCCACGAACCGGCAGTCGTCGCGCACCGTCGCGGTCACCAACGCCAGCCGGCGCTTCCCCTTCGCCGCGCGCACCTTCACGGTGCCGGCGCAGGTGGCCGGGTCGGCCACGAACGCGCCCTCGAGCGAGCCCTTCACCCGGAAGACGTACGGCGCCCGGCGGTCGCGACGCGGCGAGCGCTCGACAGGCATCCGGACGCCGGCACGGACCCGCACGGCGGCGCCGACCGGCACGTCGCCGGCATCGGCCGGGGTCTCCTTGCCACCGACGGAGCCGTCCCCGACGGAGCCGGTGTCGCCGTACCCGAGCCGCCCACCGTTCCCGAACCCCCAGCAGCGGACCGCCCCGGCGGCCAGCGTCGCGCAGGTGTGCACGCCGCCGGCGGCGATCGCGACCGCGGCCGCGGCCGCGCCGAGCGGCAGGTCCCCGGCATCC
>NZ_JBEGDJ010000076.1:0-14934 GCF_040191335.1 Nocardioides sp. YIM 152588
AGCGGGTCGTCGAGGTCGCGCTCGCCGGTGTAGCGCTGCGCGCCGCCCTCGTCGCCACCGAGCCACTCGGTCTCGGGACCCCAGTAGATGTCGTCGTCGGCCTCCCACACGCGGACGGCCCGTCGTGGGTCGTGGTGGGCGAGCTCGCGGGCACCGTCGCCGACCTGCCGCCCGAGGGCGGCCCGGAGGGCCCCGAGGACTGGCCGGCGAGGTCCTTGGAACGGTCGGTGCACGACGCCGGCTCGATGGGCGCGCCGCCCGCGCTCTGGGCCCCGCGGCTCTCCTGCTCCCCGCCGCCCGGCTGGGGTGCCGCGCGGCTGCTGCGGCTGGTGCCCGACCCCCGCACGGTCCGGTACGACGGCCGCGAGAGCATCCTCGAGGAGGACGGCGTCTGCGAGCTCGTCGCCTGCCTGGTCGACGTCCGCTCGCTGCCGAGCGCCGGCTTCCTGCACCCACCGCTGAGCCGGCTGCGGATGCTGCACCAGCGGCTGCTCGGCGCCGACCCGGGCCGGCCCGGCCACGCGCTGTGGGACACCCTGCTCGGCGAGCCCGCCGTGCTCGACCTCTTCGCCCACCCGGGGACGGGCGCGCCCAGCGGGTTCTCGCTCGCGTGCGCCGGCAGCACCGGCGTCGACGGAGAGCCGCTGCTCGCGGTCCTGGCGGGCACCGCGCCGGCGTACCGGGCCCGGGTCCTCGACCAGCTCCACGTGCTCGCCTCGCGGCTGGTGCAGCCGCCGGGCCCGATCGCCGAGGTGCCGCCGACCTGGGTCGCCCCGGACGGCTGGGACGCGGTCGAGGAGGTCCAGCTCAGCACCGAGACCTACCTGGCCACGGTGCGGCTCAGCGAGATGTGGGAGGGCGCGACGGTCGAGGACGTCGAGGAGGTGGCGTTCAGCCGGGCGCCGTTCCTGCGGGACCTGCGCGACCACGGTCGCCGCCGCGTCGCCGTCGGCGGCGTGCGGGAGGCGACGCTGCGCCGGTTCGACTGGCAGCCGGCCGGGCGCGCGCGCACGCTGACCACCGCCTGCTTCGGGCTCGCCGACGGCCCGGCGGGCGGCCCGCCGGTCGGGTTCACCGTGGTCGCCGAGGTCCCGCTGGGCAGCGAGGATGCCCGGCGCCAGCTCGACGAGGTCCTGGAGCGGGTCCAGGTCCTGCGTCCGTGAGGGCGTGGCCCGGCGCCGAGGCTCGGCCCGGACCCGCCGGGCTCAGGCGTCGCGGCGGTGGACCACCTGGGCGGAGCTCTGGTCGCGGGCCAGCATCAGGATCTGGTCGATGTTGACGCGGGCCGGGCGGGTGGCGGCCCAGACCACGGCGTCGGCGACGTCCTCGGGGCGCAGCGGGTCGACGCCGGCGTAGACGGCGTCGGCCTTGGCCTGGTCGCCCTTGAACCGGACCAGGCTGAAGTCGGTCTGCACCATCCCGGGGTCGATCTCACAGACCCGGATCGGCTTGCCGAGCAGCTCGATGCGCAGCACGCGGGTGAGGGCGGCGACGGCGTGCTTGGCGGCGTTGTAGCCGGCCCCGCCGCGGTAGGGCTCGCGGGCGGCGACGGAGCCGATGTTGATCACCTGGCCGTCGCCGGACGCCTCGAGGGTGGGCATCAGGGCGCGGATCATCCGCACGGTGCCGAGCACGTTGACGTCGTACATCCACTGCCAGTCGTCGAGGTTCGCCTCCGCGACCGCGTCGGTGCCGAGCGCGCCGCCGGCGTTGTTGACGAGCAGGTGGCACCGGGGAACCGCCGCAGCGAACGCCGCGACCGACTCCTCGTCGGTGACGTCGAGGGCCAGGCCGAGGCCGCCGAGGTCGGCGGCGATCCTCTCGACGAGCTCGACGCGGCGGGCGCCGAGCACGACGAAGTAGCCGGCGTCGGCCAGTCCGCGGGCGGTGGCCTCGCCGATGCCGCTGCTGGCGCCGGTGACGACGGCGACCGGCTGGTCCGGTGCGGGCGTGCGGGGGGTGCGGTCAGGCATGGGAGTGGTCCTCGGTGCTCGGCAGGTCGGCGGGTGGCGGCACGGGGGCGCGCCGCTCGAACGGTAGTCCCCGGGGGCGGCGCGACCGTGGGGCGGGTGCGGTGGTCGCACCCGTTCGGGGCCTTCGCCTCCTGTGGCGTGTGGGTACCGGCGGCAGTCTGGAGGGGTGGGCGGACCCGACGGCGGGAGGTGAACGGAGTGTCGACCTCACCCGAGGCGGCCGACGGCCTGGCGGTGATGCCGCTGGCGGACCTCGAGGCCGAGCTGCGGGCGGGCGGCGACGGGCTGACCTCGGCCGAGGCCGCGGCGCGGCTGGAGCGGCACGGCCCGAACGAGATCGCCGAGGAGCACCGCCACCCGCTGCTCGTCCTGGCGGGGTACTTCTGGGCGCCGATCCCGTGGATGATCGAGGTCGCGCTGGTCCTCTCCCTGCTCGTCGGGCACTGGGCCGACGCGGTGATCATCGGCGTGCTGCTGGCGATGAACGGCGTGGTCGCCTACGTCGAGGAGCATCAGGCCGCGAACGCGATCGCGGCCTTGAAGCAGCGGCTCTCCGGCACCGCGCGGGTGCGGCGGGACGGCGCCTGGGCGGCGGTGCCGGTCAGGGAGGTGGTGCCGGGGGACGTGCTGCGGGTGCGGCTGGGCGACGTCGTGCCCGCGGACGCGCGGCTGCTCGCCGACGACGAGCTGCAGGTCGACCAGTCGGCGCTCACGGGGGAGTCGCTGCCCGTCGCGCGCGGCGCCGGCGACGCGCTGTACTCCGGCTCGGTGGTCGCGCGCGGGGAGTCCGACGCCCTGGTCTACGCGACCGGTGCCGACAGCTTCTTCGGCCGGACCACGGCGCTGGTCGAGGCGGCCGGCACGGTCAGCCACTTCCAGCGCGCGGTGCTGCGGATCGGCCACTTCCTGATCGTCGTCGCGGTGGTGCTGGTGGCGCTGATCAGCGTCGTCTCCGTGGCGCGCGGCAACCCGGCGCTGGAGACGCTGGAGTTCGCCCTGGTGCTCACCATCGCCTCGGTGCCGGTCGCGCTGCCGGCCGTGCTGTCGGTGACGATGGCCGTCGGCGCGCGCCAGCTGGCTCGCCGCGAGGCCGTGGTCAGCCACCTGCCGGCGGTGGAGGAGCTCGGCGGCATCGACGTGCTGTGCTCGGACAAGACGGGCACCCTCACCCAGAACCGGCTGGCCGTCAGCGAGCCGTGGCCCGTGCCCGGGATCGACGAGACGGCGCTGCTGGAGGCCGCCGCGGCGGCGTCGCGAGCGGAGGACCGGGACCCGATCGACGCCGCCGTGCTGGCGGCGGCCGAGGCGCGCTCGGTCACCCCCACGGGACGGACCGAGCAGTTCACTCCGTTCGACCCGGTGTCCAAGCGCACCGAGGCGGCCGTCCGCGGCGTCGACGGTGCCGTGGTCCTGTGCACCAAGGGCGCGCCCCAGGCGGTCGTCGCGCTGTGCCCCGAGGACCCCGCGGCGTCGGCGGTCGGTGAGCGCGCCGAGGAGTTCGCGCGGCGCGGCTACCGCTCGCTCGCCGTCGCCCGCGCCGGGCCGCGCGGCGGCTGGCGGCTGCTCGGGGTGCTCCCGATCGCGGACCCGCCGCGGGAGGACTCCGCGGCGACCGTCCGGGCCGCGCGCCAGCTCGGCGTCGACGTGAAGATGGTGACCGGGGACCAGGTGGCGATCGGCGCCGAGATAGCGCGCCAGGTCGGGATCGGCGACCGGCTGCTGCGCGCCGGCGAGCTCGACGGGCGTCCCGACGCGGAGCTGGCCGAGACGGTCGAGCGGAGCGACGGCTTCGGCGAGGTGTTCCCCGAGCACAAGCACGCCATCGTCCGGCTGCTCCAGGCCCGGGGCCACATCGTCGGGATGACCGGCGACGGCGTCAACGACGCCCCGGCGCTGAAGCAGGCGGACGCCGGGATCGCCGTCCAGGGCGCCACCGACGCCGCCCGCGCCGCGGCCGACGTGGTCCTGCTCGCCCCGGGCCTGTCGGTGATCGTCGAGGCGATCGGCCTGGCACGCGAGATCTTCGCGCGGATGACGAACTACGCGACGTACCGGATCGCGGAGACCGTCCGGGTGCTGCTGCTGGTCACCCTCGCCATCGTCGCCTTCAACTTCTTCCCGGTCACCCCGGTCATGATCGTGCTGCTGGCGGTGCTCAACGACGGCGCGATCCTGGCCATCGCCTACGACCACGTCCAGGGCGCCCGGCGCCCCGTCTCCTGGGACATGCGCAGCGTGCTGACCATCGCCACGGTGCTCGGCGTCGCGGGGGTCGCCGCCTCGTTCCTGCTCTTCGTCCTGGCCACCGAGTCCTTCGGCCTGGACCGCGACACCGCCCGCACCCTGATCTACCTCAAGCTGTCGGTCGCCGGGCACCTGACGATCTTCCTGACCCGCACCCGCGGGCCGTTCTGGTCGCCGCCCGCGCCGTCGCGGCTGCTGGTGGGGGCGGTGGTCGGCACCCAGGCGGTGGCCACCGTGATCGCGGCGACCGGCATCCTGATGGCGCCGGTCGGGTGGGGGTACGCCGCGCTGGTGTGGGTCTACGCGCTGGCCTGGTTCCTGGTCAACGACCGGCTCAAGGTCGCGGCGTACCGGCTGCTCCAATCGGGTGGCGTGGACGGGCGGCGGTCCTAGCATCGATCCATGGCCCTGCTCGAGCGCGACGAACAGGTCCGCGCCGCCCGGGGCTACCTGGCCGACGCGGCGGCCGGGCGCGGTCGGCTGGTCTACGTCGCGGGCGAGGCGGGCGTCGGCAAGACGACGTTCCTGGACCACCTGGTCGCCCTCGGCGGCGCGGTGCCCGTGGTCGGCTGGTGCGACGGCTCCGCGACGCCGCCGCCGCTGGGGCCGCTGGCGGACATGGCCCCGGACCTGCCCCCGGACGTCTGGCCCGACGGCGCCTCCCGCGGCGAGGTCTTCGCGGGCCTGCTGGCCGCGCTCCGCGAGCCGCCCGGCCCGCTGCCGTACCTGGTGGTGGTCGAGGACGCGCACTGGGCCGACGAGGCGACGATCGACCTCGTCCGCCACCTGGCCCGCCGGATCCACTCCTGCCGGGCGCTGGTGATGGTCAGCTACCGCCCGGAGGACACCGCCGCCGGCGACCCGCTCCGCGTCCTGCTGGGCGACACCGCGTCGGCCACCGGCACCCGCCGCATCGACCTGTCGCCGCTGACGCCCGAGGGGGTGGCCCGGCTGGTGGCCGAGCACGACCCGGCCGAGACGGGCGGCGACGCCGCGGACCTGTACGCAGTGACCGGCGGCAACCCGTTCTTCGTCACCGAGGCGCTCGCGGCGGGGACCGGCGCGCTGCCGCAGACGGTGCGCGACGCCGTGCTGGCCCGCGCCTCCCGGCTCGGCGAGGACGCCCGGCGGGCGCTGGAGGTGGTGGCGCTGGCGGGCTCGCGGGCCGAGGCCGACCTGCTCGACGACGTGCTGACGGGCCTGGTCGGCGCGGGGCGGCTCGGTGCGGGGCTGGGCGTGCTGGACGAGGCGCTGGAGCGCGGCCTGGTCCGCCGCTCCGGGGACGACCTGCTGTTCCGCCACGAGCTCGCCCGGCGGGCGGTGCTCGCCGAGGTGCCGCCCGGTCGCGCGACCGAGCTGCACCGGCGGCTGCTGTCCGCCCTGAGCGAGCGCGGCGCCGACCCCGCCCGGCTGGCCCACCACGCGGAGGAGGCGCGGGACCGTGGGGCGACCGTGGCCCACGCCCGGCCGGCGGGAGCCCGGGCCGCGGAGATGGGGGCGCACCGGGAGGCCGCACGGCAGTTCGAGCGGGCGCTGCGCCACGCGGACGACCTGCCCGCGGGCGAGCGCGCCCAGCTCTCCTGGGACCTGGGCTACGAGTACTACCTGACCAGCCGGATCGATGCGGCCGTCGAGGCGGTGGACCGTGCCCGCGACCTCTGGGAGTCGCTCGGGGACGGGGTGCGGGTCGGCGACGCCTGGCGGTGCGAGTCCCGGCTGCAGTGGTTCGCCGGCCGCAACGTCGCGGCGCTGGACCTCGCCGAGCGGGCGGTCGGGCTGCTCGACGGCAGCGGCTCGCCGGAGGAGGCGATGGCGCTCAGCCACCGTGCCTCGCTCGCGATGCTGGCCAGCGACCTGACCGGCACCAGGGAGTGGAGCGACCGGGCGTTCGCGGTGCTCGACAAGCTCCCCGACGCGCAGCGGGCCGGCGCCGGGCCGACCGAGGTGCGGGTCCACGCGCTCAACAACCTGGGCACGATGGAGGTCGTGGCCGGCGACCTCGGCAGCGGCCAGCGGATGCTGGTCGACTCGCTGGCCGGCGCGCGCGCCGCGAACCTGCACGAGCACGCCGCCCGGGCCTACTGCAACCTCGGCTCCAGCGCCGTCACCCAGCGCCGCCACGAGGAGGCGCACCGCTACCTGGAGGAGGGGCTCGGCTACTGCACCGACCGCGACCTCGACTCCTGGACCACCTACCTGGTCGGCTGGCGGGCACGGCTGCGCCTGGACCGCGGCCTGGTCGCGGAGGCCCGCGCCGACGCCGAGTCGGTGATGCGCGGCGGCACCAACGCGGTCGGCACGCTGGAGCCGCTGCTGGTGGTGGCCCAGCTGGCCGCGCGCAGCGGCGAGGGGGACAGCGACGCGCCGTTCGCCCGGGCGGTCGCGATGTCCGAGGAGATGGGGGAGTCGCAGCGCGTCGCGCCCACCGCCGCGGCGCGGTGCGAGGCGGCCTGGATCGCCGGGGACCCGGCGGAGGCGGTGCGGCTGGCCACCGAGGCGTGGCCCCGCGTGGCCACCGCCGACTGCCCGTGGTTGCGCGGCCAGGTGGCCACCTGGCTCGCTGCGGACGTCGTCGTCGCCGGCCCGCTCGCCGAGCCGTACGCCGCCGAGCGGGCCGGCCGGTGGGCCGAGGCCGCCGACTGGTGGGCGTCGGCGGCCTCGCCGTTCGAGCGCGCCCTCGCGCTGGCCCGCAGCGGTGACCCCGCGGCCCTGGCGGAGGCGGTCCGCCTCTTCGACGGCGTCGGCGCGGCCGCGGCCGCCCAGCGCGCCCGGGCGCTGCTCCGCGCCCAGGGGGCGCCGGTGCCCCGCGCCACCCGGTCCAGCGCCCACCCCGACGGGCTGACCGCCCGCGAGCAGGAGGTGCTCGGCCTGGTCGAGCGGGGCCTGAGCGACGCGGCGATCGCCGAGGCGCTGGTCATCTCGCGCCGGACCGCGGAGCACCACGTCGCCTCGATCCTCGCGAAGGTCGGTGTCCGCAGCAGGCGCGAGCTCGTGGGCAGGGGCGCGTAGGTAGCCGGGCCCGGGCCACTGATCTGGGTAGCCGCTACCGATGAGCGGCACCCGCGCCGCGGCGTACCAATGAGGGGTCAGCACGACACCCATCCCGAGAGGAACACCGCAATGCCGCTCTACATGGACGTTCACGACCTCGGCGAAGCCGTCACCATGGACGACGTCGCCCAGGCCCACCAGGCCGACCTGGCCACGCAGGGCGACCACGGCGTCAACTACCTGCGCTACTGGGTCGACGAGGCGCAGGGCAAGATCTTCTGCCTGGTCGAGGCCCCCGACGAGCACGCCGCCCACACCGTGCACCGCGAGGCGCACGGCCTGGTCGCCGACCAGATCTTCCCGGTGCAGGAAGGCGTCTGAGCCGCTCTGCTGCTCCCTGCTGCGCCCTCCGGCCCCGACGCGCGGCCGGAGGGCGCAGCGCGTTCCGGGCCGGTGGTCGTGGGGACACAATTTCGACGAATCCCCGGCAAACGCTGGACCCGGCGATCCTCTAGCATATATTTTCCCGTTCACCGTCCTCCGTTCCCACCCGCCAGGGAGAGCTCGATGAACCCGACGCCGCGCCCCCTGGGTGGGCGGCGCCGTGGGCTCGCGCTCTTCGCGGCCCTGCTGGCCCTCCAGGGGCCGCTGGCCGGGGGACACGGGGTCGCGGCCGCCGCGCTGCTGGCGCTGGTCGCCGTCCCGGTGGTCCTCGTCGTGCACCGCGCCCTGTCCGCCGGCTGGTGCTCCTCCGCCGACCCGCTGCGCGCGATCTGCGCCTGCACCGCCGTGATGTTCGCGGCCCAGGAGGTCTACAGCGGCGTCGGGGTGGAGTGGATCAACCGGACCGAGGGCACGACGCTGCCGCCCGACCTCGGCCGGATCGCGATGCAGCACCTGCTCGCCCTCGCGCTCGCCGCCGCCGTCGCGCTGGTCGCGGTCGGCGCCCGGCTGGCGTCGCGCTGCGCCCGCGCCATCGTCCGGCTGGCCGTCGCCAGCCCGGTCGTCGCGACGCCCCTGCGGCTCCTGATCACCGCCCTGGACGTGCTCCGCGGCCCCTCGGTGATCGCCCACCAGTGCGGAATGAGATCTCCGCCCCGCTGCGCCCTGCCCTGCTGACGACCCGCGACCGCGCGGGCCGTCGGTTGCGCCCGCCGGCGTAGCCATCCCCGCCGCCCGCCCGTGCCCTCGCACGGTCGATCGGGACGCCCGCGGGGTCGATCTCTTCCGCAAAGGACACCCACATGCTTCGCAGCTCGCTTCAGCCTGCCCGCTCCACCCTCGTACGACGCGGCCTGGCCGCCGCGGCCCTCGTGGTCGTCGGCTCCAGCCTCGCCGCCTGCTCCTCGACCGCGTCGGAGCAGGAGCCGACCGCCGTCGACGCCGGTGAGCCCGGCCCCGGTGTCACCGACGACACCGTCAAGATCGGCTTCGTCGCCCTCAAGGACGACACCGCCGGCAACTCCGGCTTCGTGACGCCCGAGGAGCCGCCGGCCGAGAAGACGATCAACGCCCTCGTCGACTGGGTCAACGCCAACGGCGGCATCGCCGGCCGCACCGTCGAGCCCGTGATCCGCGAGTTCGACACCTCCACCGACTCCCCGCAGAGCGAGGAGGCGCTGTGCCAGGCGTTCACCCGCGACGACGAGGTCTTCGCGGTGGTCCTGCGCGGCCAGTACCAGGGCACCGCCCGCGCCTGCTACTCCGGCGCCGCGACCATGATGATCGACCAGACGCTCGCCCCGCTCACCACGACCGAACTCGACGAGCACGCGCCGTACCTCTGGACCCCGAGCCTGCCCGAGTGGGGCAGCGCCATGGCCGGACAGGTCGAGGGCCTGGTCGCCAGCGGCTTCCTCGCCCCCGGCGACAAGGTCGGGATCGCGCAGAAGGACGGCGAGGGCGCGGCCTCCGTCGTCGAGGGCGGCATGCTGCCGGCGCTCGAGGAGGCCGGCATCGACGCAGCGGTGGCGACCTTCGACCCGGCCGACGCCACCGGCGCCTCCATCCAGGCGGCCATCGGCACCCTGCAGCGCGAGGAGGTCACCAAGGCCCTGGTCGTCGGCAACCCCGACACCGCCGCGCAGCTGATGTTCTTCGGCGGACAGACCGGCTTCGCCCCGGCGTACGCGCTCAGCTCCTTCGACCTGCCGGGCTTCTTCTCCGACAACGCCCAGATCTTCCCGCCCGGAAGCCTGGACTACGTCTCCGGCATCGGCTTCCTGCCGCCCAAGGACGTCCGCAACGACGACTTCCCGGCCACCGACGCCGAGCAGGCCTGCGTGGACGCGCTCGCCGAGGGCGGCGTGGAGATCGCCGACCGGGCGTCGGCCGCGACCGCGTTCCAGTACTGCGACGCGCTCACCCTGCTCCAGGCCGCCGGGGGCGAGGACGGCGCCGTCCTGAGCGCGGCGAACGTCGCGGAGAACGCGGCGGGCGCCGACTGGCAGGCGGCGATGTCGCTCGGCACCGACCTCGGCGGCAACGTCTTCGCCCCGGCCAGCGCCTACCGGGTGCTGACCTGGGACGCCGGCAGCAGCTCGTTCGTCTACGGCGACGACGAGCTCGCCTTCACCGCGGGCTCCTGACGTGACGGCCGTCGCCCTCGCCCTGGTCGCGCTCTGCCAGCTGGGGTTGTTCGTCATCGCGCTGCGGACCCTGCGTCGCACCCGGTCCTGGGACTGGCTGATCCCGACGCTGGTCGCCGCCGCCCTCGTCTACGACAACGCGATCCTGGCCCTCGGCACGACCATCGGCGAGGGCGACGTGCTGCACGTCCTCAGCATGCCGCGGTACGCCGGGCACGCGCTCGGCACTCCGCTGCTGGTCATGTTCGCCTTCACCTGCGCCTCGCGCTTCGGGATCGCCCGGTTCAGCCGCCGCGAGGCGGCGACCGGGTGGGGATTCGTGGTCTACATCGCGATCATGCTCGGCGTCCTGGACGACGTGGTGAAGCTCCACCTCGCCCCGGAGTACGAGCACGGTCTGCTCTCCTACGGCCACACCAGCGCGGGCGGACCGCCGATCAAGGAGATCGTCACCGTGGTCTGCCTGCTGCTGCTGGGCGGGGCGATCGCCCGGTACGGCCGCAGCCACTGGATGTTCCTCGGCGCCGCCGCGATGTTCGTCATCGCCGCGTTCTGGGCCAGCGACCCGGTGCTCAGCAACACCGGTGAGCTCCTGCTGCTGGCCGGCATCGTCGCGACCGGGCTCCGGTCGCTGCGGGCCGAGGAGGAGCGCAGGGCGGCGCGCAAGCGCGGTGCCCGGCAGCGCGCCGGCGCGCCGGCGCTGCTCGGCCCCGCCGGCGGCCGGGACGACAACGAGCGGGCCGAGCGCAAGCGGCGCTCGACCCGCTGGAACCGCTACCTGGGTGTGGGGCTGGCGGTCGCCTTCCCGGGCTCCTACCTGCTCGGCTGGTGGCACGACAACGCCTCCGGCACGCTCGGGACCTGGGTGGCCACGGCGGACGTGCTGGTCCAGGGCGTCTCCACGGCGCTGCTGATCACCCACGCGGTCTACTCGTTCTCGGTCTTCGGGTTCCCGAACCCGCGGTGGAACCTGCGCACGATCAACGGCTACATCTCCTACGCCCTGCTGTTCACCTACATGCTCAGCCAGCTGGCCTTCGACACCGAGCCCGCCCACACCGTCCTGCTCGCCGTCTCGCTGGTGCTCATCGCCGCGCACGTCGTGATCGCGCTCCGGCTGCGGCGCGGCCGCCCGGCTCCTGCGATCACCTTCCGCGACGACGTCCGCACGGTGGTCGCGGCCGACTCCTACGAGGTCGGCCGGGTCCGCGGGGAGCTCGCCGGCACCGCGCCCGGCGAGGTCGTCGTGGCCGCCCGGCGCGCCAGCGTGTCGCTCGGCGGCACCGAGGTCCTCGCCGACGTCGACCTGGAGGTGCTCCGCGGCGAGGTGGTGGCGCTGATCGGCAACAACGGCGCCGGCAAGACCACGCTGCTGCGCACCCTCGCCGGACTCCAGGCGCCCGCCCGCGGGCGCATCGAGTACCACGGCGTCGACGTCAGCCGCGCCAGCGCCGCGGCCCGCGCGCGGCTCGGTGTCAGCCTGGTCGTCGGCGGCCACGCCGTCTTCGGCACCATGACGGTGGAGGAGAACCTCCGCGTGTTCGCTCGCCGCATCGCTGGCCGGCACGAGGCCGTCGACGGTGGGCTCGAGGCCGTCTACGACGAGTTCCCGTGGATCGCGGAGCGCCGCGACCAGCTGGCCGGCACCCTCTCCGGCGGCCAGCACCAGATGCTGGCGGTCGCGCAGGGACTGATCGGGGACCCGGAGATCCTGATGATCGACGAGTTCTCGCTCGGCCTGGCGCCGTCGGTGGTCGACCAGCTGGCCGCGATGGTGCGCACCATCAACGCCCGCGGCACCGCGGTGCTGGTGGTCGAGCAGTCCGTCCCGGTCGCCCTCGACCTGGCGACCCGGGCCTACGTGCTCGACCGCGGCCGGATCGCGCTGAGCGGGACCCGCGACGAGCTGCTGGCCGACCCCGCGCGGGTCACCGATGTCCTCATGCACGCCCACGCCACGACGGGAGCCTGACGATGGCAGGGTTCGACACCTCCGGCACCACCCTCTTCCTGGGGGTGCTCAGCGGCATCCCGATCGGGCTGCTCGCGATCGGGCTGACCCTCGTCTACCGGGTCAGCCGGTTCGTGAACTTCGCCCAGGGCGCGCTCGGGGTCTTCGGCGCGTCGGTGGTCGGCACGCTCGTCGTCGTCTACCACCTCCCGTACTGGCTGGCGTTCGCCCTCGGCATCGGCGCCGCGGCGCTGGCCGGGGCGCTCGCCCAGGTCCTCGTCGTCCGGCGGGTGGCCTCGGCGCCGCACGTCGTCGGCGTGGTGGTCACGCTGGCGCTCGCCCAGTTCCTGCTGGCGCTCTCGTTCAGCATCAACACCAAGGCGACGGCGGGGCCGACGTTCCCGCTACCGCCCGGGCTGCCGTCGATGCAGGTCGGCGGCGTCACCGCCAGCCCCGCCTACACCGCGCTGCTCGTGCTGGGGCCGGTGGTCGCGCTGGCGGTGTGGTTCGTGCTCGCCCGGACGCCGCTCGGCCTGGCCATCCGCGCCACGGCGACGAACCCCGACGCGACCTGGACCTCGGGCATCTCGCCGAGCGCGACCGCGACCGCCACCTGGGCGCTCGCCGGCGCGGTCGCCGCGTTCTCGGCCACCCTGCTGTGGCCGACCCAGGGCATCGCCGGCATCGCCACGCTCGGCCCGTCGCTGCTGCTGCGGGGCCTGGCCGCCGCGGTGATCGCCCGCTTCACGCGCGTCGGGGTGGCCTTCGCGGCCGGCGTGGTGATCGGCCTGCTCGACACGATCGCCCGGACCGACCCGAGCCGCGCGGGGCTGGCCGACATCGTGCTGGCCGTGGTGGTGCTGGTCTGGCTGCTGTTCCTGCGCCCGCCGGCCCGCTCGACCCAGGTGGAGACCACCTGGTCGGCCACCCGGCTGCCGGCGGTCGACGCCCGCTACCGGCACCTGCCCGAGGTCCGGCACTTCCCGCTGCTGATCGGCCTGCTGGCCACGGTCACGGTCGCCACGCTCCCACTGTGGCGCAGCAACGCCTTCAACTTCGCGGTGCTGACCACGATGGCGCTCGCGATCGTCGTCTGCTCGGTCGCGCTGCTGACCGGCATGGCCGGCGTGCTCTCACTGGGCCAGGTCGCCGTGGCCGGCGTCGGCGCGGTCGTCTCGGTCAAGGTCGCGTCGGCGACGGGCGGCAACGTGCTGCTCGGGATCGTCTGCGGCGCCGCGGCCGGCGCGGTCGTCGGGCTGGTCCTCGGGCTGCCCGCCCTGCGCAACCGCCCGATGGCGCTGGAGATCTCCAGCCTCGCCTTCGCGGTCTGCTCGGCGTCCTGGCTGTTCCGGCAGGACTGGGCGTTCGGCACCGGCGTGGTCCCGGACCAGCCGATGGTCGGCTCGCTGGCGCTGGACGGCCCGAAGTCCTACCTGTACGTCGTGCTCGTCGTGCTGGTCGCCGTCGGGCTCGGCCTGCGCCGGCTCTGGGGCTCGCGGTTCGGCCGCGAGCTGCGGGCGGCCCGCGACAACGAGCCCGCGGCCCGGGCCCTGGGGGTGCGGGTACGACGCCTGCGGGCCCTCTGCTTCCTGGCGGCGGGCGCGATCGCCGGTCTCGGCGGCGCCGTGCTGGCGCACTCCCGGACCTACCTCAGCGCGGCCGACTTCGACCCGGGCGCGAGCATCACGGTGGTCACCTCCACCGTGGCCGGCGGCCTGGGCACGATCGGCGGGCCGATCGCCGGCGCCGGCCTGGTCCAGGGCGTGCCGCTCCTGGCCGGGCTGGACGCGCTGGCGATCTCCGGCCTCACCCTGCTGGTGCTCACCCTGATCGTGCTCCAGCCGGCCGGCCTCGCCGGCGTCCTGGTGCCGGTGCGGGACTGGGCGATCGAGGAGCTCGGCAGGCTCCGGGGCATCCAGCCCGCCTGGCGCGGCGCGCCCGCGGAGGCCGGGCCCGCCGCCGACCTCCCGGTGGCGGAGCCGGTCGAGCCGGAGCCGGTCGAGCCGGAGGAGGTGGCCGAGGTCCTCGCCAGCCGGATGCGGACCCCGGAGCCGGGTCGCGTGGTGCTCGAGGTGAGCGGTGTCTCCCGGTCGTTCGGCGGCGTCCGCGCTGTCGACGGGGTCGACCTCCGGGTCGAGGACGGCGAGCTGGTCGGCATCGTCGGCGCGAACGGGGCCGGCAAGACGACGCTCTTCGAGATCATCACGGGGTTCGTCGCCCCCGACGCCGGCTCGGTGAGCCTGCTCGGCCGCGACGTCACCCGCCGTACGCCGGAGGCCCGGTGCCGGCTCGGCCTCGTCCGGTCGTTCCAGAACGCGCTCCTCTTCCCCAGCATGACCGTGCACGAGGTGGTCGAGGTGGCCCTGCGGCGCGGCGGCTCGTCCGAGCACACCCCCGAGGCGCTGCTGGAGATCGTCGGCCTCGCCCACCACGCGACCGCCCGGGTGGACGCGCTGACCACCGGGACCCGGCGCCTGGTCGAGCTGGCGGCCGCGCTCGCCACCCAGCCGCACGTGCTGCTCCTCGACGAGCCCGGCGCCGGCGTCAGCCATGCCGAGCGCGCGTGGCTCACCAGCGTCCTGCACCGGCTGCGCGACGAGATGGGGCTGACCGTGGTCCTCATCGACCACGACCTGGGCCTGATGCGGGACGTGTGTGACCGCCTCGTCGCGATGGACCAGGGGACGGTCATCGCGACCGGCGCGCCCGAGGAGGTGCTGGAGCACGCGGACGTGCTGCGGGCCTACCTGGGTGAGGTCGACGCGGCGGAGCCGGCCGTCGGCTGAGCCTGGCTGCCCCAGCTGCCGGCGCCGGCGGTCCTCACAGGCCGCCGGCGTCGTCGTCCTCCGGGCGCCAGCGTCCGGCGTCCTCGAGCTGCGCCCAGAACCCGGCGACGGTGGTCGGCAGGTCCAGCGCCGCGGCGAAGGGACCGGCGGCCCGGTCCGCGGGACCGGGCACGCCGAAGACCGCGAGCACGTCCTCGATGCCGCCCAGGTGGACCTCGGCCGGCGGCAGCTCGAGGAGCAGGGGCGCGGCCACCCGACGGAGGATCCGCGCCACGTGGTCGATCGGGGCGGCGGCGTACAGGGCCGCGCGGATGCGGGCGAGCGCCGGGTCGGCCGGCCGCCCGGTGGCCGGGGTTCGGGTCGGCCCGCCGCATGCGGGACCAGCCGAGGTGGCTGCGGGC
>NZ_JBEGDJ010000077.1:0-14628 GCF_040191335.1 Nocardioides sp. YIM 152588
AAGTACAGCGCCTACGACGCGGGCTGCTGCTCATCTGCTGCTCCTCTCGGACGGTGAGGTAGGGCTCGCCCGCGGCGACGCCGCGGACGTCGTGGGGGAGGTGGCGCGGGCGCCGCGTCCGAGGCTCCCGCCGGCGGTCGCGCGCGGCTCGCCGGACCCCTCACCCGCCCCCTCGCCGGACCCGTCACCCGACCCCGCGGCGGAGGCGGAGGTCGACCTGGCGGGCCGGATCGGCTCGGTGGGGTCGTCCGGAGCGTCGGGGCCGGTGGGCGTGGCGGACGGGGGTGGGGGACCGGGATGCCGTCCGTCGCTGCTCACGATCCCCATCTTGCCAACCCGCGCGTCCCGCGTGGTGGCGCACCTCGGTCTGGATCCAGGCTCAGCCCGGATCCGGGCCAAATCGCGGCGCTGGGTGCCCCGACGTCACGTTCCCGGCCCGGATGAGGGATGCTGTGCGCGTGGCAACCCTGGAACGTAGGTCGATCGACGCCGTCACCGCCGATGCGGTCGATGCCGCGCGGGCGGCGCTCCTGGAGGAGGTCGACGCCGGCGACGTCGGCGACCACCTCGGTCACCAGGGTGACGGCCTGCGCGTGGTCACCCACCTCTTCGCCTGCCGCCGCAAGGGCTACCTGGGCTGGCAGTGGGCGGTGACGCTGACCCGCGCCCCGCGGCAGAAGCGCGTCACGGTCGTGGAGGCGGTGCTGCTGCCCGGTGCGGAGGCGATCACCGCCCCGGCGTGGGTGCCCTACCGCGAGCGGATCAAGCCGGGCGACATGTCGCCGGGCGACCTGCTGCCGGTGGAGGACGACGACCCGCGGCTGGTGCCGACGTACTCCTTCGGCGACGACCCGCTCGACGCCGACGAGAAGGCGCAGGTCCGCGCCGTGGCCAAGGAGCTCGGCCTGGGCCGGGTCCGCACGCTCTCCCCGGAGGGCCGGGACGCCGCCGCCGAGCGCTGGTACGACGGCGACGGCGGACCGGACGCGCCGGTGGCCAAGTCGGTCTCGGAGAAGTGCTGGTCCTGCGGCTTCCTGGTGCGCCTGGCGGGTCCGCTGTCGGAGACGTTCGGGGTGTGCGCCAACGGCGACGCCAACGACGACGGCCGGGTGGTCAGCCTCGACCACGGCTGCGGCGCGCACTCGGAGGTGCGGCTGAGCAAGCGGCACGCCCCGGTCCCGACCGCGCCGCCGGTGCTCGACACCGTCAGCCGGGACGACCTCGAGTCCTTCTGACCCAACCGGCCCGGCACGCCGGGCGCCCGGTACGTCGAAGGCCCGGTCAGCCCGCGGGCGCGAGCAGCCACACGGCGTACTCGCCGTCCACCGGCCGCAGGTCGTACCCGCCGAACCGGTGCTCGACCCGCAGGCCCGCGACGTCGACGTCGGCGACGAACTCCTCGGGGAGGTAGCGCCGGGCGGTGTCCGGCCCGCCGGTCAGGTGGAAGCCGGCCATGATCCGCCCGCCGGGGGCGAGCAGCGACCGCAGCCGCTCCAGCACGGCGACCTCGGTGCCGGCGGCGACGAACGGCAGGACGTTGCCGACGCAGACGACCAGGTCCAGCTCGGTCGGGGCGCCGGCCTCCGCGAGCACGGTGGTGTCGAGCTCGAGGATCTGCAGGGGGAGCACGCGCAGGTCGGGGAAGGTGCGCCGGGACTGCTCGACCAGGACGGGGTCGGGCTCGGCGCCCACCACCCGGTGGCCGCGGGTGTGCAGGTAGCCGCCGACCCGGCCCATGCCGGAGCCGGCGTCGAGGATCCTCGCGCCGCGGGGGACGAGGGCGTCGGCCAGCCGGCCCTCGCCGTCGACGTCGGCGCCCTCGTCGATGAGCTCGGCGAAGCGGCGGCCGTAGCCGGCGTTCTTGGTGCCGCCGAGGGCCCACCGGGTCGGCGGCAGGGAGGTCCGCTCAGGCATCGGAGCCGTACTCGTCACGCTGGAGCCGGGCCTGGCGGCGGCGCTTGCAGTAGCCCTGGCCGATCAGCCCGAGCCCGACGCCGGTGAGGCACATCCACAGCAGCCAGGTGCGGCCGTGCTCCTGGAGGCTGCCGTAGAAGGGCAGCAGGCCGACGAACGCCACCAGGAACAGCACGGTGCCCACCTGCACCGTGCGCACGCCGTCGACGTCGAGCGGCTCGACGCGTGCGATCAGGCGGTTGCTGGGGTCGCGCTGCGGCGGGTACTGCTCGGGATCCACGGCTCCATCGTAGGCGTCCGCCCGGATGCGTTGGCATCGGCGGGAGAAGCGGGAATAGTTAGCAAGGCTAAGGAGTTACAGTCCACGTGCCCACCGTGGAGAGAACCTGCCGCACCGACGCCGGGCTCGCCAGCGAGCTCCGCGTCGCGGTGATGCGGCTGCGCCGCCGGCTGGTCGCCGAGCGCGACCCCGGCAACCCGCTGAGCATCGGCGCCACCGCGGTGCTCGGGGTCCTGTTCCGCAACGGCGACACCGGCGTGGGAGAGTTGGCCGCGAGCGAGCGGGTCCAGCCGCCGAGCATGACGCGGACCGTGAACGCGCTGGCCGCCGGCGGCTACGTCGAGCGGCGGCCGCACCCCGAGGACGGCCGCCAGGTCGTCGTACGGCTCACGGAGCAGGGTCGCGCGACCCTGCTCGCGGACCGCGCGCGGCGCGACGCCTGGCTGGCCAGGGGCCTGGCCGAGCTGAGCCCCGAGGAGCGGGACGTGCTGCGCCGCGCCGCCCCGATCCTCGACCGCCTCGCGCACCACGACTGACGGCGCCGCGCGCGCCAGCACCATCGCCAGCACCATCGCCAGCACCACTCCGAGGAGTCACCACGAGTCCCACGTTCCGCTCCCTGTCCCACCCGAACTACCGCCTGTACTTCGCCGGCAGCGTCGTCTCGAACGTCGGCACCTGGATGCAGCGCGTCGCCCAGGACTGGCTGGTCCTGACCATCCCCGGCAACGGCGGCACCGAGCTCGGCATCACCACCGGCCTGCAGTTCCTCCCGGTCCTGCTGCTCTCGCCGTACGCCGGCGTCATCGCCGACCGCTTCCCGAAGCGCCGGATGCTGCAGGTCACCCAGGCCACGATGGCGCTCGCCGCGCTCGCGCTCGGCTTGATCGCCGTCTCCGGGCACGCCCAGACCTGGCACGTCTACGCCCTCGCGCTGGCCTTCGGCGTCGGCTCCGCGTTCGACGCGCCGGCGCGCCAGGCGTTCGTCTCGGAGATGGTCGGGCCCGACGACGTCACCAACGCGGTGGGCCTCAACTCAGCCGCCTTCAACACCGCCCGCCTGATCGGCCCGGCGCTCGCCGGCCTGCTGATCGGCGTCCTCGGCGGCGGGATGACCGCGACCGGCTGGGTGATCCTGCTCAACGCGCTGTCCTACCTGGCCGTGATCGCGCAGCTGGAGCGGATGGACGTCGCCGCGCTGCGCGCGCCGCGGCCGGCGGGGCGGCAGCCCGGGATGCTCCGGGAGGGCGTCGCCTACCTGCGGACCCAGCCGAAGATGCTGATGATCCTGGTCCTGGTCTTCTTCGCCGGGACGTTCGGGATGAACTTCCAGCTCACCTCGGCGCTGATGGCCACCGAGGTGTTCGGCAAGGGCGCGGGCGAGTTCGGCCTGCTCGGCTCGGCGCTCGCGGTGGGCTCGCTCAGCGGCGCGCTCCTCGCGGCCGGCCGGGTCCGGGTCCGGCTGCGGCTCCTCGTCGGCGCCGCGGTGGCGTTCGGGGTGGCCGAGATCGCGGCCGGCCTGATGCCCAGCTACCTCACCTTCGCGCTGCTCTGCCCCTTCATCGGCCTGGCCACGATCACGCTGCTCAACTCCGCGAACGCGACGCTGCAGATCGAGTCCGACCCGGCCCTGCGCGGCCGGGTGATGGCGCTCTACATGACGATCGTGATGGGTGGCACCCCGATCGGCTCGCCGCTGATCGGCTGGATCGGGGAGACGTACGGCGCCCGCTGGACCCTCGTCCTGGGCGGGATCCTGGTGCTGGTCGGCGTCGGGCTGGCCCTCGTCGTCCGCGCCGCCGCCGAGCGCCGCACGGCGGGCCGGGGGGTGGACTCGCCCCCGCTCGTGGCTGCGATGATTCCTCGGTGAGTGCAGTCTCGGGCAACGTCGTCGACCGCTACTTCCAGATCTCCTACCGCGGCTCGACGGTGGGCCGCGAGATCCGGGGTGGCGTGGTCACCTTCTTCACGATGGCCTACATCGTGGTCCTCAACCCGCTGATCCTCGGCTTCGCGCCGGACGCGGACGGCAACTTCCTCGGCGGCGGCAACGTGCCGGGCGGCGGCACCGTGGCCATCGCCGCCGGCACGGCGCTGGCCGCCGGCCTGCTGACCATCCTGATGGGCGTGGTCGCCAACTACCCGCTGGCGCTCGCCGCCGGGCTGGGCCTGAACGCCTTCGTGGCGTTCGCGATCGCCAGCCAGATGACGTGGGCCGATGCGATGGGCCTGGTGGTCCTGGAGGGCGTCATCATCCTGGTGCTGGTCCTGACCGGCTTCCGGACCGCGGTGTTCCACGCCATCCCGACGCAGCTGAAGACGGCGATCTCCGTCGGCATCGGCCTGTTCATCGCCCTGATCGGCTTCGTCGACGCGGGCTTCGTGACCCGCGTGCCCGACATCGCCGGCACCACGGTTCCCGTCCAGCTGGGCGCGACGGGCGAGCTCAGCGGCTGGCCGGTGCTGATCTTCGTGGTCGGGCTGGCGCTGGTGGTGGCCCTGTGGGCCCGCAACGTGCCGGGGGCGATCCTGATCTCGATCCTGGTGATGACCGCGGTCGCGGTGATCGTCGAGGCGACCGCCGAGGTGGGCGGCTGGATGCTCTCGGTCCCGGCGATCCCGGACACGATCTTCGCCGCCCCGGACTTCGCGACCCTCGGTGAGTTCTCGCTGTTCGGGTCGTTCGCCGAGGTCGGCGTGGTGGCGGCGCTGCTGCTGGTCTTCACGCTGCTGATCGCGGACTTCTTCGACACCATGGGCACGATGACCGCGATCGGTGCGGAGGCCGGCCTGCTCGACGACGAGGGCAAGCCGCCGCACACCGAGCGGATCCTGGTCGTGGACTCGATCGCGGCGGCCGCGGGCGGCGCCGCGGGCGTCTCGTCCAACACCTCCTACATCGAGTCGGCCTCGGGTGTCGGGGAGGGCGCGCGGACGGGCCTGGCCTCGGTGGTGACCGGCCTGCTCTTCCTGCTCACCACCTTCGTCACGCCCCTGGTCGACGTGATCCCGTCGGAGGCCGCGGTGCCGGCGCTGGTGCTGGTCGGCTTCCTGATGATGCAGCAGGTCACCGGCATCACCTGGACCGACGTGGAGATCGCGATCCCGGCGTTCCTGACCATCGTGCTGATGCCCTTCACCTACTCGATCACGGCCGGCATCGGAGCCGGCTTCATCGCCTACGTGTTCCTCAAGGCGGTGCGCGCCAAGGCCCGGGAGGTGCACCCGCTGATGTGGCTGGTGGCGGCGCTGTTCATCGTCTACTTCGCGATCGAGCCGCTGACGGCCTGGCTGACGTGATCGGGCCTGCTCCGAGCGTACTTGCGCAGTTTTGCTTCCGCCTGTAACGGCCGGTAATCTCGTTGCTTGTGTCTGGGGTGACCCAGGCGCTCGCACGCCCCCGGGGATCAGCCCCGTCGCGGAGGCGTCGAAGGCACGAAGCAACACCGCATCACCGCGTGCCCGGCAAGGTGCCGAGCACTGAGAGAAGACCGAAAGGGAACCACCAGGTGCCCACTATTCAGCAGCTGGTCCGCAAGGGCCGCCAGGACAAGGTGTCGAAGAACAAGACGCCTGCCCTGAAGGGATCTCCGCAGCGCCGTGGCGTCTGCACCCGCGTCTACACCACCACCCCGAAGAAGCCGAACTCCGCCCTGCGGAAGGTTGCCCGTGTGCGCCTCTCCAGCGGCGTCGAGGTCACCGCTTACATCCCGGGTGAGGGTCACAACCTCCAGGAGCACTCGATCGTGCTCGTCCGCGGCGGTCGTGTGAAGGACCTGCCCGGTGTCCGCTACAAGGTCATCCGGGGTGCCCTCGACACCCAGGCCGTGAAGAACCGCAAGCAGGCTCGCAGCCGCTACGGTGCCAAGAAGGAGAAGAGCTGATATGCCGCGCAAGGGCCCCGCGCCGAAGCGCCCGATCGACGTCGACCCGGTCTACGGGTCGCAGCTGGTCACCCAGCTCGTGTCGAAGGTGCTGATGGACGGCAAGAAGCAGGTCGCTCAGCGCATCGTGTACTCGGCGCTCGAGGGCACCCGCGAGAAGACCGGCACCGACCCGGTGATCACCCTCAAGCGCGCGCTGGACAACGTCCGCCCCGCGATCGAGGTCAAGTCCCGCCGCGTCGGTGGCGCGACCTACCAGGTCCCGATCGAGGTCAAGGGCACCCGTGGCACCACGCTGGCGCTCCGCTGGCTCGTGGGCTACGCCCAGGACCGCCGCGAGAAGACCATGAGCGAGCGGCTCATGAACGAGATCCTCGACGCCTCCAACGGCCTCGGTGCCGCTGTGAAGAAGCGCGAGGACACCCACAAGATGGCCGAGTCCAACAAGGCCTTCGCTCACTACCGCTGGTGACGTGACGGGCCGGGCGGCGTACGACGTCGCCCGGCCCCCACCCGGCCGCACCGGCCCCTGATCCCCAGACTCACCTATCTAAGGAACGCTGACTCACGTGGCAGTCGACATCACGACGGACCTGAACGTCGTTCGCAACATCGGCATCATGGCGCACATCGACGCCGGCAAGACCACCACCACCGAGCGCATCCTCTTCTACACCGGCATCACCTACAAGATCGGTGAGGTCCACGAGGGCGGCGCCACGATGGACTGGATGGAGCAGGAGCAGGAGCGCGGCATCACCATCACGTCGGCCGCGACGACCTGCTGGTGGAAGGACCACCAGATCAACATCATCGACACCCCCGGCCACGTGGACTTCACGGCCGAGGTCGAGCGCTCGCTGCGCGTCCTCGACGGCGCCGTGGCGGTCTTCGACGGTGTCGCGGGTGTCGAGCCCCAGACCATGACCGTGTGGCGCCAGGCCAACAAGTACTCCGTCCCGCGGATGTGCTTCGTCAACAAGCTGGACCGCACCGGCGCGGACTTCTTCCGCTGCGTCGACATGATGGTCGAGCGCCTCAACTCCACCCCGCTGGTCCTGCAGCTCCCGATCGGTGCCGAGTCCGACTTCCAGGGCGTCGTCGACCTGATCGAGATGCACGCCAAGGTCTGGCGCGGCGAGACCAAGATGGGCGAGGACTACGCCATCGAGGAGATCCCGGCCGAGCTGGCCGAGCAGGCCGCGGAGTACCGCGAGAAGCTCGTCGAGACCCTCGCCGAGACCGACGACGACCTCATGGAGGTCTACCTCGAGGAGGGCGACGTCTTCGACGTGCCGACCCTCAAGAAGGCCGTCCGCGCCGCGACCCTGGCCGACAAGGTCAACCCGGTGCTGTGCGGCACCGCGTTCAAGAACAAGGGCGTGCAGCCCCTGCTCGACGCGGTCGTCGACTACCTGCCCTCGCCGCTCGACGTGGACGCCATCGTCGGCCACGACCCGCGCGACGAGGAGAAGGCGATCTCCCGCAAGCCCTCCGACGACGAGCCGTTCTCCGGCCTGGCCTACAAGATCGCTGCCGACCCGCACCTCGGCAAGCTGATCTACGTCCGGGTCTACTCGGGCAAGCTCGAGGCCGGCGCGACCGTGGTCAACTCGGTCAACGGCCGCAAGGAGCGGATCGGCAAGGTCTACCAGATGCACGCGAACAAGCGTGAGGAGATCGCGTCGGTCGGCGCCGGCCAGATCGTCGCCGTCATGGGCCTCAAGGACACCCGCACCGGTCACACCCTGTCCGACCCGAGCAACCAGGTCGTGCTGGAGTCGATGACCTTCCCGGCCCCGGTGATCGAGGTCGCCATCGAGCCCAAGACCAAGTCCGACCAGGAGAAGCTGGGCACCGCGATCCAGCGCCTCTCCGAGGAGGACCCGACCTTCGTCGTCAAGACCGACGAGG
The DNA here is from genome assembly GCF_040191335.1 of Nocardioides sp. YIM 152588. Lineage (NCBI taxonomy): Bacteria > Bacillati > Actinomycetota > Actinomycetes > Propionibacteriales > Nocardioidaceae > Nocardioides > Nocardioides sp. YIM 152588. The sequence continues at coordinate 7,993 of NZ_JBEGDJ010000077.1, forward strand.
AGACCGGCCAGACCATCATCGCCGGCATGGGCGAGCTCCACCTGGAGATCCTGGTCGACCGCATGAAGCGGGAGTTCAAGGTCGAGGCGACCGTCGGCAAGCCGCAGGTCGCCTACCGCGAGACCATCCGGTCCAAGGTGGCCAGCCACTCGTACACCCACAAGAAGCAGACCGGTGGTTCGGGTCAGTTCGCGAAGGTCGTCATCTCGATCGAGCCGAACATCGACCCCGAGACCGGCACCGGCGCGGGCTACGAGTTCGTCAACAACGTCACCGGTGGTCGCGTCCCGAAGGAGTACATCCCCTCGGTCGACCAGGGCGGCCAGGAGGCCATGGAGTTCGGCGTCCTCGCCGGCTACCCGATGGTCGACGTGAAGATGGCGCTCGAGGACGGCGCCTACCACGACGTCGACTCCTCCGAGCTCGCCTTCAAGATCGCCGGTCTGCAGGCGTTCAAGGAGGCCGCCCGTCAGGCGCGCCCCTGCCTGCTCGAGCCGATGTTCGCCGTCGAGGTCACCACCCCCGAGAGCTTCCTCGGCACGGTGATCGGCGACATCAACAGCCGTCGCGGCCAGATCCGTGCGCAGGAGGAGCGTCACGGCGACATCGTCGTGTCCGCCCTCGTGCCGCTGTCCGAGATGTTCGGGTACGTTGGCGACCTGAGGTCCAAGACCTCCGGTCAGGCTTCGTACTCGATGGAGTTCGACTCGTACGCCGAGGTTCCCACGAACATCGCCGACGAGATCATCAAGAAGGCGCGCGGCGAGTAATCCCTTCCGGATTCCTCGGCGCCGGGCCTCGGCACCACCCCCTTTAGTACGAGTCAAGTAACACACACACAGGAGGAGCCCCAGTGGCTAAGGCGAAGTTCGAGCGGACCAAGCCGCACGTGAACATCGGCACGATCGGTCACATCGACCACGGCAAGACGACGCTGACCGCGGCGATCTCGAAGGTCCTGCACGACAAGTACCCGGACCTCAACGAGGCCTCGCCGTTCGACCAGATCGACAAGGCTCCCGAGGAGCGTCAGCGCGGTATCACGATCTCGATCGCGCACATCGAGTACCAGACCGAGGCGCGCCACTACGCGCACGTCGACTGCCCCGGTCACGCGGACTACATCAAGAACATGATCACCGGTGCCGCCCAGATGGACGGCGCGATCCTGGTGGTCGCCGCGACCGACGGCCCGATGCCGCAGACCCGCGAGCACGTGCTGCTCGCCCGCCAGGTCGGCGTGCCGGCCCTGGTCGTCGCCCTGAACAAGTGCGACATGGTCGACGACGAGGAGCTCATCGAGCTCGTCGAGATGGAGGTGCGCGAGCTCCTCTCCGAGTACGAGTTCCCGGGCGACGACGTTCCGGTCGTTCGCGTTGCCGCCTTCCCGGCGCTGCAGGGCGACGAGAAGTGGGGCGACTCGGTCGCCGAGCTCATGAGCGCGGTCGACGAGTACATCCCGACCCCGGAGCGCGCCACCGACAAGCCGTTCCTGATGCCCGTTGAGGACGTCTTCACGATCACCGGTCGTGGCACCGTCATCACCGGCCGCATCGAGCGCGGCATCGTCAAGGTGAACGAGGAGGTCGAGATCGTCGGCATCCGCGAGGGGTCGCAGAAGACCACCGTCACCGGTGTCGAGATGTTCCGCAAGCTCCTCGACGAGGGCCAGGCGGGCGAGAACGTCGGTCTGCTCCTCCGCGGCACCAAGCGCGAGGACGTGGAGCGCGGCATGGTTGTCATCAAGCCGGGCACCACCACCCCGCACACCAACTTCGAGGCGAGCGTCTACATCCTCTCGAAGGAGGAGGGCGGCCGCCACACGCCGTTCTTCAACAACTACCGTCCGCAGTTCTACTTCCGGACCACGGACGTGACCGGTGTCGTGACCCTGCCCGAGGGCACCGAGATGGTCATGCCGGGTGACAACACCGAGATGTCGGTCGAGCTCATCCAGCCCATCGCGATGGACGAGGGCCTGCGGTTCGCCATCCGTGAGGGTGGCCGCACCGTCGGCGCCGGCCGGGTCACCAAGATCACCAAGTGATCGACTGATCCACTGCGGAGCCCCCGAGCCGAGAGGCTCGGGGGCTCCGTGCCTTTTACGGGCACAGCACGAACCCTGCGAACGGAGCACCCATGAACCACCGCGTCACCCCGGCGCGTCCCCACCACAAGCTGACCGAGGACGGTCGCCGGATGCGGGAGGTGCTCACCTACGCGCGGCGAGGCAGTCGCTTCACGCCCCAGCAGCAGGCCGCCTGGGACGCCCACCACGAGGACTGGGTGATCCCGGACGAGGCCGTCGACCAGGAGGGCTTCTCCTTCGACGCGCGCTTCGGCCGCGGCCCGGACGAGCGGGACGGCCTGATCGTCGAGATCGGCTCCGGCGTCGGGGAGGCCACCGCGGCCCTCGCGGCCGCCCGGCCGTCGTACGACGTCCTGGCGTTCGAGGTCTGGCGCCCCGGCGTGGCCGCGACGCTCGCCCGGCTGCGCGACGCCGGCGCCGAGAACGTCCGGATGTGCGGCGTGGACGCCGTCTGGTCCATGGAGCACCTGATCGCCCCCGGCTCCATCAGCGAGCTGTGGACCTTCTTCCCCGACCCGTGGCACAAGGCCCGCCACCACAAGCGGCGGCTGGTCAACCCGGCCTTCGCCCGGCTCGTCGCCGAGCGCCTCGCGCCGGGTGGCACCTGGCGCCTGGCCACCGACTGGGCCGACTACGCCGAGCAGATGCGCGAGGTCCTCGACGCCACCCCGGGGCTGACCGGCGGGGTGGTGGACCGGTGGGACGAGCGCCCGGTGACGAAGTTCGAGCGCAAGGGCGTGGCGGTCGGGCGCACCATCACCGACCTGGCGTACCACCGCGCGGACGAGGGCGCGGGGGACTAAGGCCCCTCCTGGAATGCACCGGCCCCGCGTACGGTGGGGGCATCGGACGGCCAAAGGAGGCGACGATGACCACCAACGACCGGGAGTCCTACGGCGACTACAGCGTCGACGACGAGACCCAGCTGGACCCGGGGGACACCCTGGAGGACGCGGACGTCACCGACGAGATGGACCGCGGCTTCTCCCCGCCCGAGCGCTACTCGGCGGCCCAGCGGTACGGCAACACCCACTGGGAGGCCGAGCACGCCGAGCCGCTCGACGCGCGGCTGGCGCAGGAGGTCCCGGACCCCGACCCGTACGCCGACGAGGGCGACGTCGACGAGCAGCTCTCCGACTACGACCCCGAGGTCGGCGGCCCGCGTGCCGGCCGGCTGGTCGACCCCGACCACGGCGTCGGTGAGGACATCGACGCCGAGATGTACGGCGAGGACGTCGGCATCGACGGCGCCGCGGCCTCCGCGGAGGAGGCGGCCGTCCACGTCATCGACGACTGAGTTGGATGGCGCGAGCGCGTCTCCGCTTCGCTCCGTCGCGCTGCCGCGCACGCGGTCGAGCACTTCCCAGTGCGAGGTCCGCTGGCGGCCTGCGGCGGCTGCGCGCGGCGAAGCGGGCCTCGACCGCTCCGGTCGCTTCGCTCCCTGCGCGGGCTCGGCCCGCGTTCCCCGCGACGGCAGCCGTCAGGCAGCCGGTGGTTGAGGTGCGAGCGAAGCGAGCCGGTGTCGGTGGTTGAGGTGCGAGCGCAGCGAGCCTCGAAACCACCACCCCTGTCGGTGGTTGAGGTGCGAGCGCAGCGAGCCGGCGTCGGTGGTTGAGGTGCGAGCGAAGCGAGCCGGCGTCGGTGGTTGAGGTGCGAGCGCAGCGAGCCGGTGTCGGTGGTTGAGGTGCGAGCGCAGCGAGCCGGTGTCGGTGGTTGAGGTGCGAGCGCAGCGAGCCTCGAAACCACCCCACCCTCACTCCTCGAGGAGCGCGATCTCCTCGTCCACGTAGGGATCGACCTCACCGAGCGCGTCCAGCTCGGTCTTGAGCGCCCGCTGGATGGCGAGGGCGTCCGCGCGACGCCCCAGGTTCCGCAGCGCCCAGCCGACCATCCAGCGGGCGACCCGGAGCCGTGCGGGGTCGCCGATCCGCTCGAACGCGACCAGCGCCTGCTCGAACGCCTCGAGCGCGGCGTCGAAGTCGTCGGCGTCGGCGCGGGACATCCCGAGGTTGTTGAGCAGGGCGCCGTCCCAGTCCCGGGCGCGGGGGTCGCTGCTGGCCGCGGCGATGCGCAGCGCGTCGGCCGTCAGCGGCTCCCTCAGCTCGGGTGGGGCGACGATGATCCGCATGTGCAGCGCGTCGAGGTGCAGCTCCTCGAGCCCGGCGTGGGCGGCCGACCGGGCGGCGTCGTCGAAGTGCTGTGCGGACGCCCCGGCGTCGCCAGCCGAGCGCAGCAGGCGGCCGCGCTCGAGCGCGACGCGCGTCTCCACCTCGGGGCCGAGGCCCGGCGCGATCGCGTCGAGGGCGCGATGGCCCTCGTCGTACCGCTCCTGCAGGCCGAGCGCCCGCGCCACCTGCGTCTCCCACACCGCGGCAGCGTCGGGCGCGGTCGCCGCGGCGGCCGCCTCGCGGAACCGCTGCTCGGAGCCGGTGGGGTCGTCGAAGTCCCAGAGATCCTTCGGGTGCATGACAGCAGTTTCCTCCCGGAAGCGGAGGTGACCGAAAAGTTTCCGGGATATGACGTTCACCGGCTGTTCGGGCGTGTTGCCTCCAACCGCTCATTCCGAGGCGTACGTTCCCAAGCAATGGCGGGTGGGGAAGCCCGCTACATCTGGAGGCCCGTTCGTGAACAACGACTCGATCACCCGGTGGGTGCAGGCGGTGTCCTGCGGCACGGGAGTGGCGAGGCGCCGGCACCTCGGCGTTCGGGCAGGCATGCGCGGTCGGGCAGCCAGCCCGCACCCCTCGGGCGCCGTCTCCCGGTCCACTGTCGAAGAGCTGTAGACCGGGCGTGGGTGCGCGTGCGGTCGGTGAGGTGAGTGTCGTGGCAACCACCAAGTCCCAGTCCCGCACGGCCGCGTCCGACGCGGAGCCGAAGCGCCGCACCTACGTCCTGGACACCAGCGTCCTGCTGGCCGACCCGGGGTCGTTGCGCCGCTTCGCCGAGCACGAGGTCGTACTCCCGGTCGTGGTGATCACCGAGCTCGAGGGGAAGCGGCACCACCCCGAGCTGGGCTACTTCGCCCGGAGCGCCCTGCGCATGCTCGACGAGATGCGCGTCAGCCACGGCCGCCTGGACACACCGGTGCCCGTGGGTGACGAGGGCGGCAGCGTGCGCGTGGAGCTGAACCACACCGACGCGGCCTCGCTGCCCTCGGGCTTCCGCCTCGGGGACAACGACACCCGCATCCTCGCGGTGGCGCAGAACCTCGCGAACGAGGGGAACGACGTCACCCTGGTCTCCAAGGACCTGCCGATGCGGATCAAGGCCTCGGCGGTCGGTCTCCGGGCGGAGGAGTACCGCGGCGAGGCGATCTCGGACTCCGACACCGGCTACACCGGCATGGCCGAGCTCGAGGTCGCGGCGAGCGAACTCGACGAGCTGTACGACGACGGGACGCTCGACCTCGACGCGGCCCGCGAGCTGCCCTGCCACACGGGGCTCGTGCTGCTGTCCGACCGCGGCACCGCCCTCGGTCGGGTCGGGCCCGACAAGCAGGTGCACCTGGTCCGGGGCGACCGGGAGGCGTTCGGCGTCCACGGCCGCAGCGCGGAGCAGCGCGTGGCGCTGGAGATGCTGCTCGACCCGGAGGTGGGCATCGTCTCGCTCGGCGGGCGCGCCGGCACCGGCAAGTCGGCGATGGCGCTGTGCGCCGGGCTGGAGGCCGTGATGGAGCGCCGCCAGCACAAGAAGGTCGTGGTCTTCCGGCCGCTGTTCGCCGTGGGTGGCCAGGAGCTCGGCTACCTGCCGGGGTCGGAGTCGGAGAAGATGTCGCCCTGGGGTCAGGCCGTCTTCGACACCCTCGGCGCGTTGACCTCGACCGACGTGGTCGACGAGATCCTCGACCGCGGGATGCTCGAGGTGCTTCCGCTCACCCACATCCGGGGCCGGTCGCTCCACGACTCGTACGTGATCGTCGACGAGGCGCAGTCGTTGGAGCGCAACGTGCTGCTGACCGTGCTCTCCCGCGTCGGCGCGAACTCGAAGGTCGTGCTCACCCACGACGTCGCCCAGCGGGACAACCTGAGGGTCGGCCGGCACGACGGCATCGTCGCGGTGGTCGAGAAGCTCAAGGGGCACCCGCTGTTCTCGCACATCACCCTCACCAGGTCCGAGCGTTCGCCGGTCGCGGCCCTCGTCACCGAGATGCTGGAGAACGTGGTCCTCTGACCCGCTGACCTGCGCAAACACCTCTGCGACCCGGACCGGGGGACGGTCCGGGTCGCAGAGGTGCGTCGTCGGTTTGACCCGGAGCGCGGGTCTGCGTAATGTTCTCTCTCGCCGCGGCAAGCGGAAAGCCCCCGGGAAACCGGGCGGAACGGGTTGCCACGGCACTCGCCCCAGTGAGTCCGGGGCAACGGCGGTCTCGCCGGTTTGACCGGACACGAAGCGGTGGGTAATGTTTCACAGGTTGCCCCGCCAAAGGGCATCGGGAAGTTCTTCCCGGTGACACCAGGCTGGTGCGTGTGATGTTTGAGAACTCAACAGTGTGTCATGCAAGTGATGGTTTGTTGTGAATTGTTTGTGCGCATTCACTGACTGTCCGG
>NZ_JBEGDJ010000078.1:0-14562 GCF_040191335.1 Nocardioides sp. YIM 152588
GGTCGCGGACTTCCTCGGCCGGCCGTACTCGTTCGACTCGTACGCCGCCTGGCTGGCCCGCTGACCGCGCGAGTCGGGCCGGCCGGTGCCACCGGGCCGACCGGCGAGGGGCGGCCTGGCCGCGGCCTCGGTGCCGCGCATCCTGCTCGCCCTCGGGGCGCTGTGCCTGCTCGTGGCGGCGGTGATCTTCCTGGCCGTGGCCTGGTCGGCGCTCGGCGTGGGCGGCCGCACCGCCGTCCTCGTCGCCCTCACCCTGACCGCCGGCGCTGCCTCTCTCGGCCTGCACCGGTCCGGGCTGCGCGTCGCGGGTGAGTCACTGTCGGTGGTGGCGCTGGGGCTGCTGGCGCTGGACGTGGTCGGCGGCGTCGATGCCGGCTGGTTCGGTGCCGCCGCGGAGGACCGGCTGGCCCTGGTCCTCGGCGCCGTGGTCGGCGGCGCGGCGATCGGGATGGCCGCGGTCCCCTTCCCGGGCCGGCCGCGCCTGGTCGCGCCGCAGCTGGTCACCGGAGTCGCGGCGGTGCTCGTGTACGCCGGCGGCGTCGCCTCCTCCCCGCGCACGCTGCTGGTCGGCCACCTCACGGTCCTCGGCGTCGCCGCGGTCGCCTACGCGGGCCGGCGCGCGCGCCTGCTGCCGCTGGCGTGGAGCGTCGCCGCCGCGGGCGCGATCGCCTGGCTGGGCACCGCCTCGGTCGCGTTCGTCGGGGTGGTCCTCCACCTCACCTTCGCCGGGGTGTGGGGCGGCGCCGCCGGCTGGTCGCTGCTCGCCTCGGCCGCGTGCCTGGTCCTCCCGGGCGTCGTCGCGGGCCACCGCCCGACGGTGCTGGTCGGGGCCAGCGCGGCCGCCCTCCTCGCGACCGCGACGGCCGTGCTCCCCGCGGTCGACGAGACCGCCGGCACGATCGCGCTGGTCACGGTCGCCGTCACGGCGGGCTGGACGCTCGCCCTCGCGGTGGTCCCGGCGTCGCTGCGGGTCGTCCCGGTGGCGCCGGCGGTCGGCGGCGCGCTGCTGCTGGTCGGGCAGCTCCTCGTCGCCGGCGGGACCGCCCTCGCCCGGTGGAGCGAGCTCCCCGGTCTCCTCGACCTCCCGGCCGGCGTCAGGCTGGACCGGCCGGAGCCGACGGTCGAGCCGCTCGTCGTGGTGCCGGCCGTCGTGGTGCTGGCGGCACTGGCCGCCCTGCTGTCGCCCGGGACCGGCCGCGAGCGCCTGCGCGCCTGGCTGCCGGACGCGCTGCTCGCCACGACGCTCGGCGTCATCCTCACGATCGGCCAGTACGACGTCCCGCTGGCCGTCGTCGTGGCCGCGCTCGCCGCGACCGGCACGGTCACCGCGGTCGCGGCCCACCTGCGCGGCGCCGCGACCGGCGCGGTCGCCGCGCTCGTGCTGGCCGCCGGCGCCGCCGTGGTTGCGCTGCCGAGCGGCGTGCTCACCCTCGGCGCGGCCACCGTCACCGCGGTCCTGGCCGTCGGGACGACCGTCCTCGCGCGGTCGGCGGTGGCCCGGTTCGCGGGCGGCGTGCTGGTCGCGCCGTCGCTGGCCCTGGCCGCCGCCGCGGCGGTCCAGGTCGCGGGGCGCGACGACGCGTGGACGGCGGTTGCGGTGCTGCTCGTCGCCGGCCCGGCCGCGGTCGCCCGACCGCGCCCGGAGGTCGAGGTGCCGGCCGTGGCGGTCGCCCTGATCGCGCTCCCGGCCTCGGTGTCGGCCGCCGACACCCCGGACGACCTGGTGTCGCTGTGGCTGGTGCTCGCCGGTGCCCTGGTCGCGGCCACCGCGCTGCTCCACCCGGAGCGGCGCCGGCTCGCGGTGGGGGCGCCGGTGCTCTGGCTCCTCGCCTCCTGGGTCCGCCTCTCGGCCGCGGGGGTGACCACCGTGGAGGCCTACACCCTCCCGACGGCCGCCCTGCTCCTCGTGGTGGGCCTGCTCGGGCTGCGCGCCGACCCGGACCGGGGCACCTGGGTGGCGCTCTCCCCCGGGCTGTCGCTGGCGACGCTGCCGACGCTGGTCGTCGCGCTGGGCGACCCGGTCTCGCTGCGCGCGCTCCTCCTCGGCGCCGGTTGCGTGGCACTGGTGCTGGCCGGGGCCCTGCTGCGCTGGTCGGGGCCGCTGGTCGTCGGCGCCGGCGTCGGCGCGGTGCTGGTGCTGCGCGAGCTCGGCCCGTACGCCGCGGCGGTCCCGCAGTGGATCTGGATCGGGCTCGCGGGGACCCTGCTGACGCTGGCGGGGGTCACCTGGGAGCGGCGCCTGGCCGAGGCGCGGCACGCGTTCGGCACGCTCGCCCGGCTGCGCTGAGCGGCACGGCCGGCGTACCGCCTCGCCGTTCCGGGTCAAGAGACCCACCCCGGGTGCCGATAGGACCCGCGTGAGCCAACCGACGCCGCCGCCACGGGGCGCGCGATGAAGGTCCGCCGCTACCGGCGGACCGCCGTCCCGACGCGCGCCGAGCTGCACATGATGAACCGGTTCTCGGCCGGCTTCTCGACGGCGACGTGGAAGCAGATGCAGCGCGCCGGCTCCCCCGCTGCCTGGTTCGAGCAGCAGCTGCGGCCGGGCGGGATCCGCGAGTCGGCCAAGGCGAAGGCGGTGCTGGACTGGTACCCGCGCCTGGCCGACAGCCCGGAGCGGAAGTGGGCCAACCACACCTCCGGCAAGAAGAAGCTGTGGACCTACCCCCGCGACATGGAGAACCTCTCGATCCTGCGCCGGGTGCACACCCGCCGCCAGGTGCGGGAGGTGATGGTCGACTTCTGGGCCAACCACCTCCACGTCTCCAGCGGCAACGACTGGGCCTCGGTGGCGCGCTGGCACTACGAGGAGACGCTGCGCAAGCACGCCCTGGGCCGGTTCACCGACCTGCTCGCGGCGGCCACGCTGCACCCGGCGATGCTCATCTACCTGGACAACTACCGCACCACGCGCGACAACCCGAACGAGAACCACGGCCGGGAGCTCCTCGAGCTGCACACCGTCGGGACCGGCACCGGCTTCACCGAGCAGATGGTCAAGGACTCCGCGACGATCCTGTCCGGCTGGACCGTGGACGCCCAGGCGACCTGGCAGCGCCTCTACGACCCCGGACGGCACACCACCGGCCGGGTCTCGGTCCTCGGCTTCACCGACCCGAACGCCGCCGCCGACGGCCGGGACCTCACCCACCGCTACCTCGACTTCCTCGCCCGGCACCCGGCCACCGCGCGGACCATCGCGCGCCGCCTCGCGGTCCGGTTCGTGGACGACGAGCCCGGCGAGCCGCTGATCGCGCACCTGGCCGACACCTACCTCGCGAACGACACCTCGATCGCCGCCGTCCTGCGCGCGCTGGTGCAGCGGCCGGAGTTCAAGCGGGCGTTCCGCACGAAGGTGCGGACGCCGGTCGAGGACCTCGTCGCCACGCTGCGGGTCCTGCGCGTCGCGGCGCGCCCGCCCGGCGGCGACGAGCAGGCGTTCGCGAACACCATCGGGTGGAGCCACGGCGGCGCCGCCCTGTACTCCTGGCCGCGCCCCGACGGCGCCCCCGAGACCAACGACGCCTACGCCGGCGCGTCCCGCCTGATGGCCTCCTTCCAGAGCCACTGGGGCCTGGCCGGCGGCTGGTGGCCGAAGAAGGCCGTCCGCTACCGCGCGCCGAAGTCGTTCTTCCCGAAGGACACGATCCGCGCCGACCTCCTCGTCGACCACCTCTGCCGCGTGCTGCACGGCAGCGTGGCGACGCCGACGCTGCTCGCCGCCGCGCTGGAGGCCACCGACCTCTCCCCCGGCGAGAAGGTGACGAGGTCCGGACCGGTGGGCTCCTGGCTCGGCGTCCGCCTCATCGGCGCCCTCCTCGACACCCCGGAGCACATGACGCGATGACCACGGACCTCCCCGCCCCGCCCCCGGACCCGACCCCGGGCCGGCGCGCCTGCGCCGAGTTCGGCCGCGCGGCGCGCCTGTCGCGGCGACGCTTCCTCGGCGCCGCCGCCTCGGCCGTCGCGATGACCACGGTCTTCGGCAGCGTGGTGCGCGAGACCGCCTTCGCGGCGTCCAGCGGCGGCAACGTGATGGTGGTGCTCTCGATGCGCGGCGGCCTCGACGGCCTCGGGCTCGTCGTCCCGCACGGCGACGCCGGCTACTACGCGGCCCGGCCCAGGATCGGCGTACCCGTCGGTGCGCTGCTGGAGAAGGACGCGATGTTCGGGCTCCACCCCTCGCTGGCGGCGCTGGCGCCGCTGTTCGCGTCGGGCCGGCTCGCCGCCGTCCACGCCGCGGGGCTGCCGGTGCCCAACCGGTCCCACTTCGAGGCGATGGAGCTCATCGAGGACGCGGACCCGACCTCCAGCGAGCGGCGCGGATGGGTCAACCGGATGTCGGGGCTGAGCGCGCCCGACCACGCCGTCGTACACCTGACCTCGACGATCGAGCCGACCCTGGTCACCGGCCCGGCGCCGGCGCTGGCGGTCAAGCGGCTCGACGACGTCCGCGTCGTCGGCGCCGACGGCGATCCGGCCTGGTCCGCCCGCCGGCTGGACCAGCTGAGGACCGTGTGGGGCTCGGCCGAGGGCCCGCTGGCCGACGCCGGCCGGTCCGTCCTGCGCACGATCGACACGGTCGGGCCGGTCGCGCAGCGGACCTACCAGCCCACCGCGGGGGTCACCTACCCCTCGGACTGGCCCGCGGTCGAGCTCTCCACGGCGCTGCGCGACACCGCGCGCCTGATCAAGGCGGACATCGGCACCGAGGTCGTCAACATCGACTACGGCTCGTGGGACATGCACGCCGGGTACGGGACCACCGAGTGGGGCTCGATGCAGGCGATGAACCGTGGGTTCGCCGACGCCCTGGCCGCGTTCCTGGCCGACCTCGCACCGGTCGCGGACCGGGTCACGGTCGTCACCATCAGCGAGTTCGGCCGCCGCGTCGACGAGAACGGCTCCGGCGGCCTCGACCACGGCTGGGGCAACGTCATGCTCGTCGCCGGCGGCGGGGTCAAGGGCGGGCGGTACTACGGCAGCTGGCCCGGGCTCGCCCCCGCCGGCAGCACCCAGGGGACCGAGCTGGCGGTCACCACCGACTTCCGCGACGTGCTGGGCGAGATCGCCACCAAGCGGCTCGGCGCCTCCATCGCGACCGCCTTCCCCGGCCACTCCTACAACCCGCTCGGCGTGATCGCCACCTGAGCCGGTGGGGCGGCGGCCTCCGGCCGGACCGCCCCGCGGACGTGGCCGCCGCGCGGTAGGGGCGACCTGCTAGGAAAGGGTCCATGGCTACCACTGCACTCGGCGGCAACCCCGTCACCACTGTCGGCGAGCTCCCGGCCGTCGGCTCCGCGGCCCCGGCGTTCGAGCTGGTCGGCTCCGACTTCAGCACGGTCACCCTGCCGACCGGCACCCGCACCGTCCTCAACATCTTCCCCAGCGTCGACACGGGCATCTGCGCGGCCAGCGTGCGGAAGTTCAACGAGCTCGCCGCGGGCCTGGAGAACACCTCGATCATCAACGTCTCGGCCGACCTGCCGTTCGCGCAGGCGCGGTTCTGCGGCGCCGAGGGCATCGACAAGGTCGTCAGCGCCTCGGGCTTCCGGTCCTCGTTCGGCGACGACTACGGCGTGCGCCTGATCGACGGCAAGTTCGAGGGCCTCTTCGCCCGCTCGGTCGTCGTGGTCGAGGCCGACGGCACTGTCTCCTACACCCAGCTCGTGCCCGAGATCGGCACCGAGCCCGACTACGACTCCGTGGTCCAGGCCCTGTCCTGACCCGCTCCTGACCGGTCGGCTCAGTCCGCCGGATCCCAGTACGCCGAGCGCATGTCGACCCTCCCGCTCGGGAGGGTCGGCGTGCGCTCGTCGTAGTAGTGGCGCCGCGCCTGCTCGCCGTGGCTGGGCGGCAGCGAGCCGTCGGCGCGGATCACGCGCCACCAGGGCACCCCGCCGCCGTGCAGCGCCATCACCGACCCGACCTGCCGCGGCCCGCCGCCGACCGCCTCGGCGATCGCGCCGTAGGTCGTCACCCGTCCGGGCGGCACCCGCTCGGCGGTCGCCAGCACCCGCTCGACGTACTCGGGGTCACGGGCGCTCGCCATGCGCCCGATCCTGCCGCACCGGGGGCCTGCGACGGGCCCGGGGACGCCGAGAGCCCCGCCCGGGTTCCGGGCGGGGCTCTCGGTTGCTCCCTCTGCGCCACATCGTTCGCGGGATGCCGGCGGTGCGACCACCGTCACAACATCGCGCGACACTGTGTCACAAAAATGTGCGGGTTGTCACATGTCACCTGTACAGGGCGCCCGCCGTCGGTACGCCGGTCGCGGTCCCGAGGGGCCGTCCGGTGGGTCCGGCGGGAGGCGGGTCGTGTGCCTCAGGCTGACCACCCGTCACACCGGACGGGCAGTTCTGTCACTTGGCAGGCGTTGCAACGCCTGCCAAGCGTCGGAATCACCGGTCAACCGGTGATTCCGACCGCAGCCGCGCAGACCAGCTCAGTAGCTCGGCTGCGACGGGTCGATCTGGTTCACCCACGCCACCACGCCGCCACCCACGTGGATCGCGTCGTCGTACCCGGCGCCCTTGATCACGGCGAGGCACTCCGCGGAGCGCACACCCGACTTGCAGTGCAGGACCACCTGGACACCGGAGTCGACCGAGGGCAGCTGGCTCAGGGCGTTGCCGTTGAGGAACTCGCCCTTGGGGATCAGCACCGAGCCGGGGATCTGGTTGATCTCGTACTCGTTGGTCTCGCGGACGTCGATGAGGACGAAGTCGCGGGTGCCCTCCTCGCGCTCCTTGAGCATGCCCTCGAGGGTGGCCACCGAGATGGTCGCGTCGGCGGCGGCGTCGGCGGCCTCGTCGGAGACGGCCCCGCAGAAGTACTCGTAGTCGATCAGCTCGGTGACGGTCGGGTTCTCACCGCACAGCGCGCAGTTGGGGTCCTTGCGGACCTTCAGCTTGCGGTACTCCATCTCCAGGGCGTCGTAGATCATCAGCTTGCCGACCAGCGGGTCGCCGATGCCGGTGAGGGCCTTGATGGCCTCGTTGACCTGGATGGAGCCGATGCTCGCGCACAGGACGCCCAGCACGCCGCCCTCGGCGCACGAGGGGACCATGCCCGGCGGCGGCGGCTCGGGGTAGAGGCAGCGGTAGCAGGGCGCGCCCTCGACCTGCTTGGGGGCGAACAGCGAGGCCTGGCCGTCGAAGCGGTAGATCGAGCCCCACACGTAGGGGATGCCGAGGAAGTACGCCGCGTCGTTGACCAGGTAGCGGGTCGCGAAGTTGTCGGTGCCGTCGACGATGAGGTCGTAGCCCTCGAAGATCTCGTAGACGTTGTCGTTGTCCAGCCGCTCGGCGTGGACCACCACGTCGACCAGCGGGTTGATCTCGGCGACGGACTCCTTCGCCGAGACCGCCTTGGGGCGGCCCACGTCGGACTGGCCGTGGATGATCTGGCGCTGCAGGTTGGACTCGTCGACCTCGTCGAACTCGACGATGCCCAGCGTGCCGACGCCGGCGGCGGCGAGGTACATCAGCGCCGGGCTGCCGAGGCCGCCGGCGCCGATCACCAGGACCTTCGCGTTCTTCAGCCGCTTCTGACCGGTCATCCCCACGTCCGGGATGATCAGGTGGCGGCTGTAGCGGCGGACCTCGTCGACGGTCAGTGCGTCGGCGGGTTCGACCAGCGCGGGAAAACTCACGGTGACTCCTGCTTCCTGGGTGGGCGTGCAGTCGGTGGAACGCGGCACCTGCTCCGCATGTTCCCCGGACCCCGCACATGTGTCCGACTCCATGGTCCCCGCGCCACGCCGGGCGGACGCACACGTCCCGTCATCCGGACCTCGGAGTAGGCTGCGTCGCTACTGGTCGGTCACCTGGGTGACCAAAGGGCATCCCACAGGCTGTCCAAAGAAACATCGGGAGGCAGAGTGGTACGGGAGTCGTACGACGTCGAAGGCGCGCGCCCCCGAGGGTTGCGGCTGCCGCGCTCGGAGCGCCGGGCCCAGCTGCTCGACGCCGCCCTCGAGGTGTTCGTGGCCAACGGCTACCACGCCGCCGCGATGGACGACATCGCCGAGCGGGCGGGCGTCTCCAAGCCGGTGCTCTACCAGCACTTCCCCGGCAAGTTCGAGCTCTACCTGGCGCTGCTCGACGCCTCCTGCGACCGGATGATCGCGAGCTGCCGCACGGCGCTCGACTCCACCCAGGACAACAAGCAGCGCGTCCGCGCGGCGATCGACGCGTTCTTCGCGTACGTCGACCACGACACCGGCGCGTTCCGGCTGGTCTTCGAGTCGGACCTGAACAACGAGCCGTCGGTGCGCCAGCACATCGACCGGGTGACGGTGGAGTGCGCGGCGATGATCGCCGAGGTGATCCACGACGATACCGCGCTGCCCGTCGACCAGGCCCAGCTCCTGGCCGTCGCGATGGTGGGCATGGCGCAGGTCAGTGCACGGTTCTGGCTGACCGACCACGGCAAGATCGGCCGGGACCAGGCCGTCGAGCTGGTCTCGGCGCTCTCCTGGCGCGGCATCCGCGGCTACCCGCTGACCGACGACCACTGAGCGGGCGGCTCGCGCCGCCCCGCACCCCCAACACCCAGAACCGTTGACAGCCCACCACTAGGGTGGGGGCACGGCCCGCCGGCACCCGACGGGCCAGGAGAAGCGAGGAGATTCACCCATGTCCGTGGAGGTCAAGATCGGCGTGCGGAACGTCGCCCGCGAGCTCGTCGTCGACACCGACGAGACGAGCGAGGCCGTGTCCGCGGCGCTCACCGAGGCGCTCGGCTCCGAGACCGGCGTCTTCTCCCTGACCGACGCCAAGGGCAAGGTCACCCTGGTCCCGGTCGCCAACCTCGCCTACGTCGAGATCGGCCGCAGCGTCACCGGCCAGGTCGGCTTCCGCTCCTGACCCAGAGCACGGTGGTCGAGGTGCGAGCGAAGCGAGCCCTGCCGGTGGTTGAGGTGCGAGCGAAGCGAGCCCTGCCGCTGGTTGAGGTGCGAGCGAAGCGAGCCCTGCCGCTGGTTGAGGTGCGAGCGAAGCGAGCCCTGCCGGTGGTTGAGGTGCGAGCGAAGCGAGCCTCGAAACCACCTCACCGGTGTCAGGAGCCTCACAGGATGCTCCCAGGTTCACAGGGAAGAATGAACCTGACCATCCGCCCGTGAGAGGAGCCGTCGATGCTCCAGTTCCGCTACGCCGCCATCAGTGACACCGGACAGGTCCGGGAGAACAACGAGGACGGCGGGTACGCCTCGCCGTACCTGCTGTGCGTGGCGGACGGCGTCGGCGGCGCCGCCGCGGGAGAGGTGGCCTCGGCGACCGCGACCTACGTGCTGAGCGCCCGCGCCCTGGCACACCCCGGCCACGAGCCGCGCAGGCTGCTGACGCACGCCGTGCGCGAGGCCCACCAGCAGGTCGCGGCCGGCGTCGCGGCCGACCCGCGCCGCGAGGGCATGGCGACGACGCTGACCGCGGCCCTCACCGACGGCCGCACGATCGCGCTCGCCCAGGTCGGCGACTCCCGCGCCTACCTGTTCCGCGACGGCGAGCTGTCCCGGCTCACCCACGACCAGACGCTGGTCCAGGAGATGGTCGACGCCGGCCGGATCTCCGAGGAGGAGGCGGCCGCGTCGCCGTACCGCCACGTGGTGCTGCAGGCGATCGACGCCGACCACGAGCCGGTACCGGAGATGCTGCTGCTCGGCCTGGTCCCCGGCGACCGCCTGCTGCTGTGCAGCGACGGGCTGACGGACGTGCTCGCCGACGCCGCGCTGACCGTGCTGCTCGGGCTGTGTGACCGCGACACCGCGGCCGACCGGCTGGTGAGCGCCGCGCTGGCGGCCGGCAGCAGCGACAACGTGACGGTGGTCGTGGCCGACGTCGTCGACGAGCCGGCGGTGGACGGCACGGGCACGCTGATCGGCGCCGCGACCGACCTGGCGAACGTGGTCGACCCGACCGCCGTACGCCCCCTGCGCTCGGCCTGAGGGCCCGCACCGGCAGGCACCCGGACGGCGCCCGGACGGCGCCCGCGCAAACGGCGTTCCCGCCGGAGCCCCCGGCGACCTAGGATGACCGGATGGGAACGAGCCGGACGTACGAGTACGCGCGCCTGTGGGTGCCGCTCTACCACGCCTCGACGCTCGCCGTGACCCGGCCGGTCTACCTGATCGAGGCCCACGACGGCTTCGAGGGCATGGTCGCGGAGAAGAACACCACCTTGATGGCGGTGATGAACGACCTCGGCCGCGCCGGCTGGCGGATCGACACCAGCCCGATGCGGGTGACCAGCCCCTCCCCCGAGTTCCAGCTCCTCATCGACGCCACCCTGGACGAGTTCGACGGCGGCTCGCTGAGCGACTCCGACGCCGGCGCGGTCAGCGAGTTCGACGTCTTCGGCATGCGCCGCAGGACCGGCGGCTAGAGAAACAGGTCGCCGTACTCGTCCACGCGCTCCAGCACCTGCGCCGGCGTGAACTGGTCGAGCCCCAGCGGGTCCTCGGCCCCGGCCTCGACCTCGGCCCACGTGATCGGGGTGGCCACCTGCGGCCGGTCGGTGCCGCGCAGCGAGTACGGCGACACCGTGGTCTTCGACCCGGCGTTCTGCGACCAGTCGAGGAAGACCTTGCCGCGCCGCCGCGCCTTCGTCATCGACGCCGTGACCCGCCGGGGGTGGGCGGCCTGGAGCTCCTCGGCGACCAGGCGGGCCACCTCCGAGGTCTCCTCCGAGGGCAGGTACGACGACAGCTCGGCGTAGAGGTGCAGCCCCTTGCTGCCGCTGGTCACGGGCGTGGCGTCGAGCCCGTGGTCGGCCAGCGAGTCGCGCACCAGCAGCGCGACCTCGCAGCACGCCTGGAGCCCGGCCCCCTCGCCCGGGTCGAGGTCGACCACCAGCCGGTCCGCGCCGCGCGGCTCGCCGGAGTCGTCGACGGTCCACTGGTGGACGTGCAGCTCCAGCGCGGCCAGGTTGACCATCCACATCAGCGTGGCGAGGTCCTCCACGATGGGGAACTCGAGGGTGTCGCCGTGCCGGCTGGGTCCGCGGGAGCCGGTGGTCGGCACCTCCGCGGTGCGCACCCACGACGGGGTGCCGGCCGGCGCGTTCTTCTCGAAGAAGCTCATCGCGTTGACCCCGTGCGGCCAGCGCACCCGCGTCACCGGTCGACCCGCCAGGTGCGGCAGCAGCACCGGCGCGACCCGCGCGTAGTAGTCGAGCACCTCGCCCTTGGTGGTGCCGGTCGCCGGGTAGAGGACCTTCTCCAGGTTCGTCAGCTTGAGCGTCCGGCCCTCCACCTCGACCCAGGTCTCGCTCATCGGCCCTCCCCCACCGCGTCGTGGGCACCGGGCAGCAGGTCCTCGGCGGCGAGGTCGCTGCGCACCCCCCGGTACGACGGCTGCCGGAGCCGCTCGTAGCCGACCCCGTGCGTGTCCACGTCGACCACGAGCACCGGCTCCAGCCAGTGCGTCCCCGCGGCGTCGACGCGCGGCACGTCGTCGGCGAACGGGGAGTCGTCGCGGCCCAGGTCGGCGACGAGCCCGGCGAGCAGCCGCGACTGCTGGGCGCCGATCCCGCTGCCGACCCGGCCTCGGTAGCGCAGCCCGTCCGCGGTCGGCTCCCCCACCAGCAGCGCGGCCAGCCGCTCGGGTCCTCCGGGCCGCGACCCGGTCTGCGGCCGCCAGCCGCCGACCACGTAGGAGCCGCGGTGGCGGTGGGCGAACTTCAGCCACGCGGTGCTGCGCTCGCCGGGGCGGTAGCGGGAGTCGAGGCGCTTGGCGACGATCCCCTCCAGCCCCTGCTCGCGGGTGGCGGCCAGCAGCATCTCCCCGTCGTCGTACTGCGGCGGGACCTGCCAGCCCGAGGCGCCCAGGTCCAGCGCCTCGAGACGGGCGCGGCGCTCGGCGAGCGGCAGCCCGGTCAGGTCCTCGTCGCCGACCCGGAGCAGGTCGAAGACCATGAAGGTGGCCGGGGTCGCCGCCGCGTGCCGGGCCACCGTGCTCGCCTTGCGCAGGTGGATCCGCTCGGCGAGCACCCGGAAGTCGGGGATGCCGCGGTCGTTGAGCGCGATGATCTCGCCGTCGACGACCAGCGGCGGGCCGGGCGGCGCGGTGAGGAGCTCGGGCCACGCCTCGGTGATCCGGTTGCCGTTGCGGCTGCGCAGCTCGACGGCCCCGTCCGCCACCCCGGCGACGCCCCCCGTCGCGGCGAGCGCCCGCACCCCGTCCCACTTGACCTCGTGCCGCCACTCGGCCCCCGCGGGGACCCGCTCCCCCGGTGCGGCGAGCATCGGGCGCAGGGAGGACAGGTCGGGCACGGGAACCATCTCACCAGAACCGGGCGTCGGCGTGGGCGCGTAGGCTCGCCGCATGCGTGCGATCTGGAAGGGTGCGGTCTCCTTCGGGCTGGTCAGCGTCCCGGTGAAGCTCTACTCCGCGACGGAGAGCCACGACGTCTCGTTCCGGCAGGTGCACGCCAAGGACGGCGGCCGCATCCGCTACCAGCGGGTCTGCTCGATCGACGGCGAGGAGGTGCCGTACTCCGACATCGCGAAGGGGTACGAGACCGAGGACGGCGAGATGGTGGTGCTCACCGACGAGGACCTGGCGGACCTGCCCTCGACGTCGTCGCGCGAGATCGCCGTCGAGAAGTTCGTGCCCAGCGACCAGATCGACCCGATGCTGTTCGAGAAGTCCTACTACCTCGAGCCGGAGTCCACGGGCGCCAAGCCCTACGCGCTGCTGCGCCAGGCGCTGGTCGAGGCGGACCGGATGGCCGTGGTCACGATCGCGCTGCGACAGCGGACCACGATCGCGGTGCTGCGGGTGCGCGACGACGTGATCGTGCTGCAGACGATGATGTGGCCCGACGAGATCCGCACCCCCGACTTCTCGGTGGAGACCGGCGAGGTCAAGGACGCCGAGGTGCAGATGGCGCGGATGCTGGTGGAGACGCTGGCCGGCGACTTCGACGCGGCCGACTTCGAGGACGACTACGCCGAGGCGGTCCAGGCGGTGGTCACCGCCAAGATCGAGGGCGGCGAGGTGCAGCGCACGCCCACCTCGACCAAGACCGGCGGCGAGGTCGTCGACCTGCTGGCCGCGCTGCAGCGCTCGGTCGAGGCGGCGAAGACGGCACGCGGCGAGGACGCCGACGACGACGCCTCCGACGACGCCTCCGAGGAGCGCCCCACGAAGAAGGCCGCCGCCAAGAAGGCGCCCGCCAAGAAGGCCGCCGCCAAGAAGGCCCCGGCCAAGAAGGCGGCGGCCAAGAAGGCGGCGGCGAAGAAGGCGGCGGCGAAGAAGGCCCCCGCCAAGAAGAAGGCCAGCTGACCGGCGGGAGCCTTAGGGCGACCCCACCTCGGCCTCGGCCTTCGCGATCAGGTCCTTGACCGCGTCGATCGCCCGGATCCGCCCGCTGGCGACCGGGCTGGAGCGGTCGATGTAGAGCGAGGTCGGGATCCCGATCAGCTCGCCGCCGTCGTCGACCGCCATGCCGCCGGAGTTCCCCGGCGCGATCCGGGCGTCGGTGTCCAGCTCGGACCGGGGCCCGAGCTCGGGGTCGTTGAGCACGGTCGAGATCACGCCGGTGGTCACCGTGATCGAGTCGCCGGTGCCGGCCACCGCCGGGAAGCCGAGCACGGTCACGTCGTCCCCGGCACGCAGGTCGGCCGAGGTGCCGACCGGGACCGTCGGCAGCCCGGGGTCCCCGCTGAGCGGGTTGCCGGCCGCGTCGGCGAAGATCTGGATCACCGCCGCGTCGAGGTGCCCGTCGGCCTCCACCACCCGGGCCCGGTACGCCGCGGGCGCGCTCGTGTCGGTCATCCCGTCGGTCAGCGAGACCAGCAGGTACTCCGGGTTCGCGATCGCCTCGTCCTCGCCGTACTGCTCGGCGACCCCCGGGGACTCCGGCGCCGCGACGTGGGCGTTGGTGAGGATCAGGCCGTCCTCGCGCAGGATCGACCCCGAGCCGCCGTAGGTGATCGGCGACCGCTCGGGGTCGTTGAGGAAGTAGCTCTCGGCGCTGATCTTGACCGTCGCCGCCTTCGCCGCCTCCAGGTCCAGGCGGCTCAGCCCGTCGGAGCCCCCGGTGTCGGCCGACGTCGCGCCGCCGTCGCGCGACTCGACGGCGCGGCCCGAGGTGGTGTCGTCCCTGCCGGAGAGCCAGGCGACCGTCCCGACCATGCCGGCCAGCAGCACGAGCACCGCGCCCGCGGCGCCGGCGATCGCGAGCCGGCGACCGAGGCGCCGGCGCGCGATCCGGCGCTCCTCCTCGGCGGCGGAGAGGATCGGCACCAGGGTCAGCTCGGGCCCGGCCACCGGGTGCCCGAGCCGCAGCACGGTGCGCTCGTCGAAGCGCAGGGTGTTGATCCGGCGGCCGTCGTGGAAGGTCCCCTCGCCGGAGACGTTGGTGTAGGTCCACGCCCCCGGCACCGCCTGGACGAGGCCGTGCTGGCGCGAGCAGGCGGGATCGGTGACCACCACCGTCGAGTCGGTACGCCGGCCCACGCTGATCTGCGCGGGGTGGCGGAACCGGTGCTCGCGGCCCTCGGCCACCACCAGCAGGTCGGGGCCGCTCCGCGCGGGCGGCGGCGCCCCCGGCGCGGCC
>NZ_JBEGDJ010000079.1:0-14336 GCF_040191335.1 Nocardioides sp. YIM 152588
GCTGGACGGGTCGTGAACCGGTCAGGTGTCCGCGATGTCGTGAGACTCAATGTGTCCGCGATGTCCTGAGCCTCCACACACCCGTATCCCGGGCTCTCAGGCACACGACCCCCATCACGCGCGGCATCACGCGCGGCATCACACGGGGGGCATCACGCCGCGCGGCGCCGCCACTCGATCGCGGGGCAGGTGTCCATCACCATCGGCACCCCGGCGGCGACGGTCCGCTCGAAGGCGTCGGGGTCGACCACGCCGAGCTGGAACCAGACGCCGCCCGCCCCGACCGCCACCGCCTGGTCGGCGAACTCGCCGGCGGCCTCCGAGCGCCGGAAGACGTCGACGACGTCGATCTCGAACGGCACGTCGGCGAGCGTGGGGTAGGCCTTCTCGCCGAGCACGACGAGGTCGCGGCGCGCGGCCGCGGGGTGGACCGGGACGATCCGCTTGCCGCGCTCCTGCAGCATGCGCGCGATCCCGTAGGCGGTGCGCGTCGGGTTGTCGGACAGCCCGACGATCGCCCAGGTGTGGGCGTCCAGGAGCGCCTCGACGGTCGCGGGGTCCTGCCAGTCTCGGTTGATCACACCTGGGGAACCCCGTCCCGCCCGCCGCGATTCCCCGGTGGCGCTCAGGTGGCGCTCAGCCCTCGTCGAGCAGCCGACGTACGGCGGGGAGCAGCTCCTCGAAGTCGCGGCCGGACCGGAGCACGACGACCTGCGTCTCGGTGTCGGCGGCGGGCCGCAGGCTGCGGGTGGCGAGCCCGACCGCCTCGGCCAGGTCGCCGGCGGGGTCCTCGCTCTGCCCGCGCAGCCAGCGGCGGAGCACGTGGTTGTGCGCGGTGACGACGGCGTTGGCGAGCAGCTCGGCGAGCAGGTCGTCGTCGCCCGAGCCGAGCCAGCCGCGCAGGTGGTTGCGGAACAGCTGTTGGTAGCTGCGCTGGTTGGCGACCTCGGCGGCGCGCAGGGCGGGCACGGTGGTGGTGAGCGCGTAGCGGGCGCGGGCGACCTCGCCCTCGTCCAGGTAGGTGGTGAGCACGATCGCCGACGCCTCGACCAGGGCGACGTCGGCGGTGGCGCGCGAGGCGCTGGCGAGGCGGGCGTCGACGGCGGCGAGGATCGGCCCGTGGTCGGGGAAGACCACGGCCTCCTTGCTCGCGAAGGAGCGGAAGAACGTCGTCCGGCCGACCCCGGCCTCCGCGGCGATCGCGTCGACGGTCGTCTGCTCGAAGCCCTGCTCGGCGAAGAGGCGGAAGGCCGCCTCGACGAGCCGGCGGCGGGTGGCGGTCGCTGGCACGGGGCCCTCCTCGTCTCGACTGCACATTACCGGGCGGTACTGAGTACCATAAACGGCGTACTGAGTATCCCCGAGACGAGACTGGGTGACCGACGTGACCAACAGCGACTTCTCCTCCTACGGCCTGACCGAGGAGCACCGCGCCATCCGCGAGGCGGTCCGCGACCTCTGCGACGCCAAGGTGGCGCCGTACGCCGCCGAGGTCGACGAGCAGTCGCGGTTCCCCCAGGAGGCCGCCGACGCCCTCAGGGCGGCGGACTTCCACGCCCCCCACGTCCCGGAGGAGTACGGCGGCGCCGGGGCCGACGCGCTCGCCACCTGCATCGTGATCGAGGAGGTCGCCCGCGCGTGCGTCTCCTCCTCGCTGATCCCGGCGGTCAACAAGCTGGGCTCGCTGCCGATCCAGATCGGCGGCAGCGAGCAGCTGAAGAAGGAGTACCTGACGCGGCTCGCGGCCGGCGAGGGCGGCTTCTCCTACTGCCTCTCCGAGCCGGACGCCGGGTCGGACGCGGCCAACCAGAGGACCCGCGCGGTCCGCGACGGCGACCACTACGTGCTCAACGGCGTGAAGCGGTGGATCACCAACGCCGGCGTCTCGGAGTACTACACGGTCCTGGCGACCACCGACCCCGACAAGCGCTCGCGCGGGATCAGCGCGTTCGTGGTGGAGAGGTCCGACGCGGGCGTCTCCTTCGGTGCTCCCGAGAAGAAGCTCGGCATCAAGGGGTCGCCGACCCGCGAGGTCTACTTCGACAACGTGCGGATCCCCGCCGACCGCCTCATCGGCGAGGAGGGCCAGGGCTTCGAGATCGCCCTGCGCACCCTGGACCACACCCGCGTCACCATCGCCGCGCAGGCCGTGGGCGTCGCCCAGGGCGCGCTCGACTACGCGATCGAGTACGCCAAGGAGCGCCAGCAGTTCGGCAAGTCGATCGCCGACTTCCAGGGCCTGCAGTTCCTCATCGCCGAGATGGGCATGAAGGTCGAGGCCGCCCGCCAGATGACGTACGCCGCCGCGGCGAAGTCCGAGCGCGGCGACGACGACCTGACCTTCTTCGGTGCCGCGGCCAAGTGCTTCGCCTCCGACGTCGCGATGGAGGTCACCACCAACGCCGTCCAGGTGCTCGGCGGCTACGGCTACACCCGCGACTACCCGGTCGAGCGGATGATGCGCGACGCCAAGATCACCCAGATCTACGAGGGCACCAACCAGGTGCAGCGGATCGTGATGGCGCGGCAGCTGCTGGCCGGGGTGCAGAGCCAGCTCTGATCGTGACAGGCCGGGATCACCATGCTGATTCCGGCCGCCTGGTGCGACCGCGACAAAGAAATCCACAGAAATTTCCTTGATCTGCCACTGATTTCGCAGCCCTCCGTGCGCTAACGTCAGGTGTGTCGCCGACCACCCGGTGGGGGTCGGCGGCGCCCTGCCCCCGCACCGCGCGACATGGAAGACGGTCATCATGAAGGTCGGCGTCCCCAAGGAAGTCAAGAACCACGAGTACCGGGTGGCGATCACGCCGATCGGCGTGCACGAGCTGGTCTCGCACGGGCACGAGGTGGTCATCGAGACCGGCGCCGGTATCGGCTCCCAGATCCCCGACGAGGAGTACGTCGCGGCCGGGGCCACGATGGTGGCGACCCCGGAGGAGGCCTGGGGCACCGACGGCGGCGTCGACATGGTGCTCAAGGTCAAGGAGCCGGTGGCGGAGGAGTACCACCGGATGCGGGAGGGGCTGACGCTCTTCACCTACCTGCACCTCGCCGCGGACAAGCCGCTGACCGAGGAGCTGATGAAGCGCAAGGTCACCGGCATCGCCTACGAGACGGTGCAGCTGCCCTCGGGCGCGCTGCCGCTGCTCTACCCGATGTCGGAGGTGGCCGGCTGCCTGGCCCCGCAGGTCGGCGCCTACTCGCTGATGAAGGCCCAGGGCGGCCGCGGGGTGCTGATGGGCGGCGTCGGCGGCGTGGCGAACGCCAAGGTCGTCATCATCGGCGCCGGCGTCTCGGGCCAGAACGCGGCCAACATCGCGCTCGGCATGGGCGCGGACGTGACGCTGCTCGACACCGACCTGGACAAGCTGCGGATGTCGTTCTGGCGCTACAACAACCGCGTCCACGGCCTCGCGAGCTCGAAGCTCGCGATCGAGCAGCAGGTGATGGAGGCGGACCTGGTGATCGGTGCGGTGCTGATCCCCGGCGCCGCGGCGCCGAAGCTGGTCACCAACGACCTGGTGTCGCGGATGAAGCCCGGCTCGGTGCTGGTCGACATCGCGATCGACCAGGGCGGCTGCTTCGAGGACTCCCGCGCCACCACGCACGCCGACCCGACCTACCAGGTGCACGACTCGACGTTCTACTGCGTGGCGAACATGCCGGGCGCGGTGCCGAACACGTCGACGTACGCCCTGACCAACGCGACGCTGCCGTACGCCGTCGCGCTGGCCGACAAGGGCTGGCGGGACGCCTGCCGGGCCGACGCCAGCCTGGCCAAGGGCCTCAACACCCACGCCGGCCGGCTCACCAACGCCCCGGTCGGCGCCGCGGTGGGCATCGACGCCGTCGGTCCGGACGAGGTGCTGGGCTGAGCGCGGGCCTGCTGCCGCCGCTCGCTCACGACTTCGTCGACGGCGAGGTCTCCTTCTGGTTCCGCCAGCTGGGCGGCGCGCCCGCCCGGCGGGCGGCGCTGCCCGGCGACCGCGACGCCGACGTCGCCATCGTCGGCGCGGGCCTCACCGGGCTGTGGGCGGCCTACTACCTGAGCCGCGAGCAGCCGGACCTGCGGATCGTCGTCCTCGAGCGCGAGTTCGCGGGCTTCGGTGCCTCCGGGCGCAACGGTGGCTGGCTCAGCGCCCGCGTGCCCGGACAGCTCGCGCGGTTCGCCGCGACGCACGGCACGGACGGCGCCGTCGCGTTCCAGCGCGCCCTGATGGGGGCGGTGGGCGAGGTCGCCGACGTGCTCGCGGCGGAGGGGATCGACGCCGACCTGCACCGGTCGGGCGTGGTCCAGGTGGCGACCAACGCGGCCCAGTGGGAGCGGCTGCGCGAGGAGACCGCGGGGCTGCGTCGCTTCGGCTGGGGGAGCGAGGACCTGCTCGAGCTCTCCCCGGCCGAGCTCGCCGCTCGGGTCTGGGTGCCCGGGGCGGTCGGCGGCACGTGGAGCCCGCACGGCGCGCGCGTGCAGCCGGCCCGCCTCGTCCGCGGCCTGGCCGCGGCCGCCGAGCGCGCCGGCGTCACGATCTTCGAGGGCACCACGGTCGAGCGGGTCCGACCCGGGCTGGTGGAGACCGACCACGGCGCCGTCCGGGCGCCGGTGGTGCTCCGGGCGCTGGAGGGGTTCACCGCCGGCCTGCCGGGCCTGCGCCGGCAGTGGCTGCCGATGAGCAGCAGCATGATCGCGACCGTCCCGCTCCCCGACGAGGTCTGGGGCAGGATCGGCTGGCGCGACGCGGAGCTGTTCGGCGACACCGCCCACGGCTTCGCCTACGCGCAGCGGACGGCCGACGGCCGGATCGCGCTGGGCGGCCGTGCGGTGCCGTACCGGTACGCCTCGGCCACAGACCGCCGCGGCGAGACCCGCGGCAGCACGGTCGACCAGCTGCGCGCGATGCTCGCCCGCCTCTTCCCGGACGCCGCGCGGGTGCCGGTCGAGCACGCCTGGTCGGGCGTGCTCGGCGTGCCCCGGGACTGGTGCGGCACCGTGGGGCTCGACCCGGCCACCGGGCTCGGCTGGGCCGGTGGGTACGTCGGCCACGGGGTCGCCTCGGCACACCTGGCCGGGCGGACGCTGGCCGACCTGGTGCTGCGCCGCGACACCGAGCGCGTCGCGCTGCCCTGGGTCGGTCGCCGGGTGCGCCGCTGGGAGCCGGAGCCGCTGCGCTGGACGGCGGTGCACGGGCTGTACCGGGCCTACGCCGCCGCGGACCGCCGGGAGTCCCGACCCGGTGTCGCACATACCTCCCGCATCGCGACGGTCGCGGACCGGATCACCGGCAAGTAGTTCGGCGTCCTCCCAGGTCAGGCCGCAGATGATGCGGCGCGGGGGAGGTCCGGCGAAAGATGTGATCTGTCTCACGAATAGGTGATCTGGCAACCATCCGGTTAGCGTGGCCCGCTACGCCACCGCGCTCGGGGTGGTTGGCGTTCGCACCGTGGCGGACCCTGCCCAGCCCCCGTGACCGGTGGCGATGCACTGTCGTCACACCGGAAGGCCCATCCCCCATGGCACTCCTCCGCCTTGCCCGTCGCGCCCGTCAGGCCTCCGTGGTCGCCACCGCAGCCGCGGTGGCATCGGTCGCGTTCGCCACCCCCGCGCCTGCCCACGCCGCCGCGGCACCCGTCGCCGCGGAGTCCGCGCCGACGGCGAAGGTCGCCTCGTCGATGACGCGCGCGACCTACGCCGACCGCGTGCACCGGCTGGTCAACAAGAAGCGGAAGGCCCACGACCGGCGTCCGCTCAAGAGCGGCATGCGGGTCGACGCCATCGCGCAGCGGCGCGCCCAGCGGATGCTCGGCGAGAAGGTCTTCGACCACTTCAGCCTCGGCCCGGTGCTGCGCCGGACCGACGCCCGCTGGGCCGGCGAGGTCATGGCCAAGGGCCCGTTCACGCCCCGCCAGATCGTCCGGATGTGGATGCAGGAGCCGATCCACCGCGCGATCGTCCTGAAGCGCAAGCCGAACCGCATCGGGGTCGGTGTCGCACTCACCGCCAAGGGCGAGTGGCTCACCGTCGCCGACCTGGTCAAGAACTGACCTGAGCGAGATCCGGCGGCGCCCCGCCCCGGGCGACGTACCCTGGCGGTGAGAACCCGTTCCACTCCGAGAGGTACGACGATGCCGTCACTGCGCTGCCCCTGCGACACCACGATCCGGGGCGAGGACGACGACGAGCTGGTCGAGAAGGTGCAGGAGCACCTCGCGGCCGAGCACCCGGGGCGGGAGTACTCCCGCGAGGAGATCCTCTTCATGGCGATGTGATCTCGTGCGGGGCGACCCCGCGCGGGACCATCGACCCTGGGGTGCGGCGTGGCGGCGGGCTGGAATTTCGGCATGGGTCCTGCCGCCGCCGTCGACGAGGTCCGGTCTCACCACGCCCTCACCGCCCACGAGGTGCTGCTCCTGCTCGACGTCGACCACCTCGACGGTCTGACGCAGGAGGAGGCGCACCGCCGGCTCGACGTCTTCGGACCGAACCAGCTGCCCGAGCCGCGCACCGCGGGCCCGGTCCTCCGGTTCCTGCGCCAGCTGCACAGCCCGCTGGTCTACGTGCTGATCGTCTCCGGCGCGGTCACCGTCCTCCTCGGCCAGTACGTCGACGCGTCGGTGATCTTCGCCGTCGTCGTCGTCAACGCCGTGGTCGGCTTCCTCCAGGAGTCGAAGGCCGAGGCCGCGTTGGACTCGCTGCGCGCCATGGTGCACACCGAGGCGCTGGTGGTCCGCGACGGCCGGCGCCAGAGCGTGGCCTCGGAGCGGCTGGTCCCCGGCGACCTGGTGCTGGT
Organism: Nocardioides sp. YIM 152588; assembly: GCF_040191335.1. NCBI lineage: Bacteria > Bacillati > Actinomycetota > Actinomycetes > Propionibacteriales > Nocardioidaceae > Nocardioides > Nocardioides sp. YIM 152588. The sequence continues at coordinate 6,789 of NZ_JBEGDJ010000079.1, forward strand.
CGAGGCCGGCGCCCGGGTCCCCGCCGACCTCCGGCTCGTCGTCCAGGCGGAGCTGGAGGCCGACGAGTCGGCGCTGACCGGCGAGTCCCTCCCGGTCGCCAAGGACGAGGTGGTCCTCGAGCCGGACACCGCGGTCGCCGACCGCCGCAACATGCTGTACGCCGGCACGCTGGTCACCAGCGGCACCGGCACCGGCGTGGTCGTGGCGACCGGCGGCGACACCGAGCTCGGCGAGATCCACCGGCTGGTCGGCAGCGCGGCGACGCTGGCGACTCCGCTGACCCGCAAGCTCGCCACCTTCAGCGGCTGGCTGACCGTGGTGATCCTCGGTCTCGCCGCGGTCACCTTCGCCGTCGGCGTGGCCCGCGGCGAGGCCGCCGCGGACATGTTCACCGCGGCGGTCGCGCTCGCCGTCGGCGCGATCCCCGAGGGCCTGCCCGCGGCGGTCACCATCACCCTCGCCATCGGCGTCGGCCGGATGGCCCGCCGCCGGGCGGTGATCCGCCGGCTGCCCGCCGTCGAGACGCTCGGCGGGGCGACGGTGATCTGCTCCGACAAGACCGGCACCCTCACCGAGAACCGGATGACGGTGCGCGAGCTGTGGACGGCGTCGCAGGAGGTGGTGCTGCCCGAGCACGGCACCGCCGGGGCGCCGTCCCACCGGTCCGACGAGGCACTGCGCTGGTGCCTGGAGGTCGGCGCGAACTGCAACGACTCCCGGCTCGCCGAGGACGGCCAGGGCCTGGGCGACCCGACCGAGACGGCGATGCTGGTGGCGGCGCGCTGGTTCGGCGTCGTCCCCCACGGGCTGCCGCGGGTGGACGCGCTGCCGTTCAGCTCCGAGCGCCAGTTCATGGCGACCCTCCACCGGCTGCCGACCGGCGGCGAGGCGCTGATGGTCAAGGGCGCGGTGGAGCGGGTGCTCGACCTGTGCGCCGCCGAGCTCGCCGCCGACGGCACCCCGCACCGGATCGACCGGGAGCGGGTTCACGCCGAGGCCGAGCGCCTGGCCGGGAGGGGGATGCGGGTGCTGGCGACCGCGGTCGCGGCGGATCCCGCCCCCGGCGTACTGGGGCAGATGGGCCGCGGGGACACCGTCCCCGGGCTCGCGTTCGCCGGCCTGCAGGCGATGCTCGACCCGCCCCGGCCGACGGCCCGTGACGCGGTGCGCAGCTGCCGCACCGCCGGCCTCGAGGTCAAGATGATCACCGGCGACCACGCGGCGACGGCCGAGGCGATCGCGCGCCGGATCGGGCTGCTCGCCGACGGGGAGCCCGGCGCGGTGCTGGTCGGCGCCGAGCTCGAGGCGATCAGCGACGAGGACCTGCCCGCCGCCGTCGAGCGGGCCGCGGTCTTCGCGCGGGTCAGCCCGGCCCAGAAGCTGCGCCTGGTCGAGGCGCTGCAGGCCCGCCACCACGTGGTGGCGATGACCGGCGACGGCGTGAACGACGCCCCGGCGCTGAAGCAGGCCGACATCGGCGTGGCGATGGGGCTGGGCGGCACCGAGGCCGCGAAGGACGCCGGGGACATGGTGCTGCTCGACGACGACTTCGCCACCATCGAGGCGGCGGTCGAGGAGGGGCGCGGCGTCTTCGACAACCTGGTGAAGTTCATCGTCTGGACGCTGCCGACCAACATGGCCGAGGGGATGGTGCTGCTGGTCGCCATCCTGCAGGGCGCGGTGCTGCCGATCCTGCCGACGCAGATCCTGTGGATCAACATGACAACGGCGGTCGCGCTGGGGCTGATGCTCGCCTGGGAGCCGAAGGAGCCGGGGATCATGGAGCGCCCGCCGCGCGACCCGCGCCGCTCGCTGCTCACCGCCCCGGTGATCGTGCGGACCCTGCTGGTCTCCGCGCTGCTCGTGATCGGCACCCGGCTGCTGTTCGACTACGAGATCGGCATCGGCACCCCGGTGGAGTCCGCCCGCACGGTCGCGGTCAACCTCTTCGTCACCGTCGAGGCGTTCTACCTGTTCAGCTGCCGCTCCCTGAACGGCCCGTCGTGGCGGGCGGGCGCGTTCAGCAACCGGTGGCTGCTGGTGGGTGTGACGGTGCAGGCCGTCGGCCAGCTGGCGCTGACCTACCTGCCGGCGATGAACGCGCTGTTCCACACGGCACCCATCGGCTGGGAGTCGTGGCTGAGGATCCTGCTGGTGGCGGCGCTGACCAGCGTGGTGGTGGCGCTGGACAAGCGGAGGCTGCGGGGCCGGCAGCTGTAGGCCCGCGCGGTCAGCCCGGGTAGATCCGCGGCAGCTCGGAGGCCCGGCCGGTGAAGGACGGCGTCCGCTTCTCCAGGAAGGCGGCCACGCCCTCCTTCCCGTCGGCGATCGAGGTGTAGTACATCGCCAGCGAGTCCGACAGGTGCGCCTCGAGCGGCTCGGCCGCGGCGCTGTTGCGGTAGAGCATCTGCTTGGCCAGGCCCAGCGCCACGGGGGAGCGGTCCCGCACGAACGACCGCGCCAGCGCGTACGCCGCGGGCAGCAGGTCCTCGGGCTCGTGGACGCTGCGCACCAGCCGTCCGGCCAGGATCGCGTCGGCGTCGAGGATGTCCGCGGAGTAGACCCACTCCAGGGCCTGCTGGATCCCGACGATGCGGGGCAGGAACCACGTCGAGCAGGCCTCGGGCACGATCCCGAGCCGGCCGAAGACGAAACCGACCCGGGCCCTCGTCGAGGCCAGCCGCAGGTCCATGGCGAGGGTCATCGTGGCGCCGATGCCGACCGCGGGGCCGTTGATCGCGGCGATCACCGGCTTGGGCAGCGTGTGGATCGCCAGCGTCACCTTGCCGCCGGTGTCGCGGACGCCCTCGTCGTACGGCGCCGTCTCGTAGGCCGCGCGGAACTCCTCCGGGGTGGGGGAGAGGCTCTCGTCGAGCCCGAAGACGTTGCCGTCGGCCGAGAGGTCCATGCCGGCGCAGAAGGCCCGCCCGGCGCCGGTGACCACGACGGCCCGCACCGCGTCGTCGCGGGCGTCGGTGAGGAAGACCCGCTCGAGCTCGACCGCCATCGTCAGGTCGAACGCGTTGAGCGCGTCGGGACGGTTCAGCGTGAGCGTGGCGATGCCGTCGGCGTCGACGCTCCAGTCGATGGTCTCGTAGTCGCTCACGGTCACAGTCCCTTGGCGTTGCAGATCTTCTTGGTCAGGTCGTCGGTGCGGTCCTCGATGACGATGTCGTAGAGGCGCTCGGCGCGCTCGGTGTCGACCACGACGTCGCTGTAGCCGGAGCTCACCGCCTGGTAGTTCACCGGCAGCGTGCAGTTGGTGCCGCCGTCCCCGGTGGCCGCGGCCATGCCGAGCGCGAAGCGGCCGGCGTCGACGACGCCCATGCCCTCGCCGACCGCGATGGCGCCCGGCGCGGCGAGGTTGAGCCGCCAGTAGCGGACCGGGTTGAGCACCGTCCACGGCGAGGCGACCTTCGAGCCGATCGCGCCGATCACCTCGCGCTGGCGGCGCACCCGCGCGAAGTCGTCGTTGCTGTCGCCGAAGGAGGCGTGCCGGGACCGGGCGTAGCCGAGGGCGGTCGGTCCGTCGGCCTCCTGGCAGCCCTTCTTGACGTCCAGGTTGGCCTGCTTGTCCTTGATCGCCTGCTTCGGGCAGATCTCCACGCCACCCACGGCGTCGACGATGTCCACGAAGCCGGCGAACCCGATCTCCACGTAGTGGTCGATCCGGATCCCGGTGTTCTGCTCCAGCGTCCGGGTGAGCAGCTCGGCGCCGCCGACCGCGAAGGCCGAGTTGACCTTCGCGGTGCCCCGGCCGGGGATCTCCATCAGGGTGTCGCGGGGGATCGAGATCAGCGTGTCGGGGCCCGAGCCGGTGTGCAGCAGCAGGATCGAGTCGGTGCGGGCCGCACCGGCGGTGCCGCCGGTGCCGAGCGCCTTGCGCTCCTCCTCGGTCAGGTCGCCGCGCGAGTCGCTGCCGACGATCAGGTACGTCGTGCCGGGCTGGTCGGCCGGGCGCTCGCCGTCGGGGGAGAAGGCGACCTTGTCGACCTTGCTCCAGGCGAAGAACGGCACGGCGACCAGGTAGACGAGCCAGAGCACGAACAGGGCGAGCACGATCCGGATCCAGCGCCGCGGGCGCGCCCAGCCCCCGAGCGAGCGCGACCTCCGGGGGGCCCCGGGCTGCTGGGGCTGCTGGGGCGGCTGCTGCGGCTGCTGCTGGGCGGGCTGGGTCCGCGGCTGCTGCGGGGGCTGCCCGCCGGGGCCGGTCGGCTGGCCGCCCTGGCCCGCCTGGGGGCGGGGCTGCTGGGGGAGCAGCATCGTGGGGTCGGGGCGGTCCTCCGGCGGCCGCGGTCGCGTCGGGCGCTGACCGGCGGGGCGCTGGTCGGGTGAGGGCGGCGTGGCCTGCGGGTCGGAGCCGTAGAGCCAGTCGTACTCGGAGCCGCTCCCGTCGCCGCCGTCGCCACGGGTGCCGTTGCCTGCCATGGGCCCAGACGGTACCGGGCCGTCCGCTCCGCGGTGGGCCGCCCCGCGGTTTACCCCTCGGCCCGCCGCTTCGCCTCGGCCCAGGGCAGCCGGGCGCGGACGGTGGCCCCGCTGGGGGCGCCGGGGTGCTCCTTGGCCCAGGCGGCGTAGCCCGCGAAGCTGCCGGACGCGCGGGGCGCCAGGTCGGCCAGGTAGGCGGCGACGTGGGCCACCAGGTCGTCCTCGCTCCAGGTCGCGCGCCGCGCCGAGGCCGCGTTGGTGGGCAGGCCGGCGGCGGCGCAGGCCGAGCGCCAGGTGCCGAAGCGGCGGATGATCCAGGCCACGGACGGCCCGCCGGCGGCCTCGCGGTGGCGCTCGTAGGCCGCGGTGCTGAGCGGCCCGTCGGGGGTGGCGGCGGCGCGCAGGGCGTCGAGCAGGTCACGGTCCTCCATGGGGTCGATCATCGCCCACGGGCGCCGTTTCCGGTGGGTGGGGCCGCCGAGATGCGGCGAGGTCGGTCGGGGAGGCCGCGTCACATGGATCTCCGCCCCGAAAGTCGCGATTTCGGGGCGGAGATCCATGTGACGCCGAGCACCGCGCGCCGCAGGAGGCGCAAATCGAGCGTGGTGGGCGGCGGCGGACCGCTCCGGGTACGTTCAGTGGGTGTCCGAGACCCCCCACGTCGACCGCGCCGTCGACCGTCCCGCCGCCCTGCCGCCCTCCTACTCCCGGATCGAGCTCGCCACGGTGAGCGCCCGGACCCAGGCGAACCTGCTGGGCAACATCCACGGCGGCGAGATCGTGAAGCTGGCCGACTCCACGGCCGGCGTGGTCGCGCAGCGGCACAGCGGGGGCCCGGCGGTGACCGCCGCCCTGGACGAGATGTCCTTCCGGGCGCCGGTCCGGGTCGGCGACATCGTGCGGACGCGGGCGCAGGTCAACGGCGTGGGCAGCTCCTCGATGGAGATCGGGGTCCGGATCGAGACCCAGCCGTGGGACGACGCGTCGACCGAGTTCCTCCACGTCGGGTCGGCCTACTTCCTCTTCGTCGCGATCGACACCGCCGGCCATCCCCGGCCCGTCCCGGGGCTGCTCCCGGAGACCGCGGACGACGAGCGCCGGATGCGGGAGGCGCGGATCCGGCGCGAGCACCGGATCGCCCGCCGGGCGGCGATCGAGGCGGGCCGCCTCGACGCCGCCGGCCCCGAGGGCCTCAGCGGCGCGTAGCCGCCGCGCGGAGCGCCTCCGCGACCGCCTCGACGGAGGCCGGCCGGGGCGGCGCCCCGTACGACGAGAGCTGGACCCGCCGGTCCGCGCCGGCGATCGCGCGGCGCCGGACGTCGGGGTGGAGGTGGGCGCGCAGCGCCAGGCCGGGGAGCACCGTCACCCCGACGCCGCCGGCGACCAGTGACTGGACCGCGACGTAGTCGTCGCTGGCGAACGCGATCCGGGGCGCGAACCCGGCCGCGTCGCACAGGGCGAGCAGTTCGGCCCGGCAGCGCTCGCAGCCGGTGATCCAGCGCCGGTCGGCGAGGGCGGCCAGCCCGTCCCCGGCCAGCTCGCCCGCCTCCCCGCCGTCGCCGGCGCCGTCGCCGGCCGGTCCGGTGACCAGGTAGAGCGGGTCGTGGAACAGGGTCGTCGAGGTGATCCCGTCGACCTCGGCCTGCCCGGGGTAGGCGAAGGTCAGGGCCAGGTCGACGTCGCCGGCCCGGAGCAGCTCGGCGGCCTCGGGCGGCTCGGCCTCGACCAGGTCGAGCGCCAGGTCGGGGTGGGCCCGCGCCAGCAGCGCGATCGCGGCCGGCACCAGGGTGGCCGCGGCCGACGGGAACGCGGCGAGCCGGACGCGCCCGGCGCGCAGCTGGGTGGCGGCCGCCAGCTCGTCCTCGGCGCGCTCCAGCAGGCCGAGGATCTCCTCGCCGCGCCGGGCCAGCCGCTCCCCGTCCGGCGTCAGCCGGATCCCGCGGCCCACCCGCTGCAGCAGCACGCTGCCGGTCTCGGCCTCCAGCCGCCGCAGGTGGTGGGAGACCGTCGGCTGCCCGTAGTGCAGCGACGCGGCGGCCGCCGAGACGCTGCCCGTGCGGTGGACGGCGACGAGGGCCTCGAGGCGGCGCAGGTCGATCACGCCCCCAGCGTATATCGACACCGTCGATGGGATCGAGCGAGAAGAACTATTGGACCGATATGGGTCGGCGGCGGGACGATGGTGGGGTGGAGCACGAGGACCAGCACCTGACCTTCGCCGACGTCGAGGCCGCCGCCCGGGTCGTCGCGGCGACGCTCGACCCGACCCCGTTCGTCGGGCACCCGCTGCTCGACCGCGCGGTCGGCGCGGAGGTCCTGGTCAAGCACGAGCACGTGCTCCCGACCGGCTCCTTCAAGGTCCGCGGCGGCGTGCACCTGGCGGCCACCCTGAGCCCGGCCGAGCGCGCCGCCGGCCTGGTCACCACCTCCACCGGCAACCACGCGCAGTCCGTCGCCGTGGCGGCGCGGCTGGCCGGCGTACCGGCCACCGTGGTGATGCCGGCCTCGGCGCCGGCCGTGAAGCGGGAGGCCGTCGAGGCCCTCGGTGCCCGGGTCCTCATCCACGGCGCCGGACTCGGCGAGGCCGCCGCGCGCGCCCGCGAGCTGGCCGCGCCCGGCTGCTACGTCGACCCGACCGACCCGCGGATCATCCTCGGCCACGCCACGCTCTACCTCGAGCTCTTCGCCGCGCGGCCGTCGCTCTCGGCCGTCTACGTCCCGATCGGCAGCGGCACCGGCGCCGTCGGTGCCTGCCTGGTGCGCGACGCGCTCGCCCCGGGCTGCGCGGTGGTCGGCGTGCAGTCCGAGTCGGCCCCCGCCGTGTGGCGCTCGTGGCGCAGCGGCCGGATCGAGACCGCCCCCGCGCACACGCGCGCCTCGGGGCTGGCCACCACCGCCGGCTACCCGGCCACCCTGGACGGGCTGCGGTCGGGCCTGTCGGACTTCCTCCTGGTCTCCGACGAGGAGATCGACGCGGCCGCCCGGATGCTCGCCACCCGCGCGCACACCCTGGCCGGGGTGCGGGCGGATCGCCTGCAGCTCGGCGGCGAAGACGCGGTCGGTGCCGAGCTGGCCCTCGACGCTCATCGCGGCGGCGATGTCAGCGGTGCGCATCAGGC
>NZ_JBEGDJ010000080.1:0-12531 GCF_040191335.1 Nocardioides sp. YIM 152588
GCTGGATCAGCCCTGCCCGACCGGGTCCTCCACCCCAGCGACTCCGCGCGCGGGTGGTGTGCGGGTCGGGGGTGCTCGGTCCACCCGCTGCCGTCCCACCACCGGAGGCCACCCCGACCGTCGGGGTACCACCCGGGCGGGACCGAGGGCTGGTTCGGGTCGGGCATGGCTCCTCCTCGCGGGAGCGGCTGCGGGCTCAGATCATGGCACGCGGGCGACGGGTCCGGCTCCGGATTCCCCCGCCCCCGAGGCGGCCAGGCCCGCGACGAACTCGAGCTTCTCCAGCACCGGGTCCGGGATCAGGAACGGGTAGAGGTCGTCCTTGCCCATGGACCGGTTGATCTGGTTGAGCGCGATCGAGAACGGCACCCAGACCCCGCGCACCAGGTCCCGGAAGGCACCGAACGCGGCGGGCTCCACCGAGAGCAGCCCGTGCGCCGCCGCGGTCTCGCAGGTGTCGGCGATGTGCAGGTAGTGGGCGAAGGTCTCGGCGAAGTCCTCGAAGGGGTGCATCGTCGCGTAGGTGGTGATGTACGACGACTCCCAGCCGTCCGGCGGCCCCTGGGCGTAGTGGCGGTCGATCTCGGCCTGGTAGTCGGCCGTGTCGTCGCCGAAGAGCCGCCGGCACTCCTCGATCCGGGCCGGGTCGCCACCCTCCAGCAGCAGCATCTCGACGTAGTGGCCGGTCTCGTGGCGCAGGTGGCCGAGCATCGTCCGGTAGGGCTCGCCCAGGTCGACCCGGATCCGCTCGCGGCGGGCGTCGTCGGACTCGGCGAGGTCGATGGTGATCACGCCGTCGGCGTGCCCGATCACCACGTCCTCGCCCGCCTCCCGGCTCGACGAGAGCAGGTCGAAGACGAGGCCGGAGACGTCGATGCCGAGGCTGTCCATCTCCACCAGCAGGTGCCGCTTGGCGGCCTCGGCCGCGGGCAGCTGCCGCAGCCCCTCCGCGTCGCTGTCCGCGGGCCGGGTCCGGGTCATGTCGCAGGCCGAGCACTGGCCGCCCTCGAGCGGCGCCAGCCAGGTGCAGCCGCTGAGGTTGAGGTTGCGGCAGACGTGCCAGACCAGACCGGCGGCGTCGACGTACCGGCCCCGCTCGTCCAGGACCACGATCGCGCGCTCGTCCCGGGAGAAGCCGAGGTGGCTGCCGCAGGAGACGCAGACGGAGTTCTCGAAGTAGAGCGGGTTGCCGCACACGCGGCACGCGAAGGCCTTCACGCGGCCATCCTCACGGGTGGGTCAAAGCGCGGTCACCAGGGCCACCACGACGACCATCAGGACCAGCAGCGCGGTGGTGATCAGACCGACCACCAGGCCGGTGGTGCGCGGCTTGCTCGGCGGGGGCGGCGGCAGCGCGGGCCCGCCGTAGCCGGGCTGCGGCGCGAACCCCGGCGGCGGGGCCTGCGGCGGGTAGCCCTGCTGGGGGTACCCCGGCGGCGGCGGCTGCTGCTGCGGGGCGCCGTACGGCGGCTGGCTCATGCCGCCAGACTACGGTCGCCGGGGCCGCCCGATCCACCACTGAATTCGGTACGCCGGGCGTGGCGGCGTGGCCGGCGTGCCGGCGGAGGCGGGCCCGCTCGTGTGCCCCACACATCGACATAGAGGGGTCTCAGGCACACGACCCGCGCCCGACCTGGCGAGACGGCGTCAGCCCAGCGGCGCCACGTCGACGGAGACCGCCAGCTCCGAGCGGGTCGCCTCGGTGAAGATGACCCCCTTCACCGGCGGCACGTCGCCGTAGTCGCGGCCCCACGCGACGGTCACGTAGCGCTCGTTCTGCCACTGGTCGTTGGTCGGGTCGAAGGCCAGCCACTCGTCGTCGCCCAGCCAGACCGCGAGCCAGGCGTGGGAGGCGTCGGCGCCGACCACGCGCTCCTTGCCCGGCGGCGGCTCGGTCGCCAGGTAGCCGCTGACGTAGCGGGCCGACAGCCCGTGGGCGCGCAGCCCGGCCAGGGTGAAGTGGGCGAAGTCCTGGCAGACCCCGGCCCGCCGGTTGAGGATCTCGGGCACCGTCGAGGTGACGGTGGTGGCGGCGGGGTCGTAGTCGAAGTCGGCGTGGATGCGCCCCATCAGCTCGGTCACCGCCTCGCCGATCGGCCGCCCCCGGGTCAGCGACTCCGCGGCGTACTCGCGGGCGCCGGGGTGGATCGGCACCGCCGGGCTGGCCAGCGCGAAGTCGGTGGCCCGCCACGCGCCCGGGGCGCCCGGGTCCAGCAGCGGCCGGAACCGCTCCCAGCGCCGGGCGAGCCGCTCGGCGTCGACGAACGGGGTCACCACGTCGACCTCGCCGGTGCCGGTGACCACCAGCTGCCGGTGCGGCGTGACCACCTGGAAGTAGCTGACCTGGTTGCCGTAGAAGTCGGTCTCGACCGAGTGGTCGTCGGGCGTCGGCGCGACGCTGACCCGGTACGCCGCGTCGTCGGCGCCGACCCGCTGCCAGGGCAGCGAGCGGGGCACCAGGTGGGCGACGCCGAGGCTGTCGGTGACGTCGTCGTCGTAGGTGTAGGTGGTCGTGTGCTCGACCAGGTACCTCATGCCACGCTCCTCAACAGCACGGCCCTCACGAGGCACCCTCCAGCGCCGAGGGCTCCAGGACGTCACGCACCGGCAGCGAGCCGAAACTGCGCGGGCGCGGGCCGGTGGCGAAGTGGTGCTCGGTGATCGCCTGGGTGATCCGCAGCACCTGGCTCTCCAGCGAGCCCAGGAAGCCGGCGAGGTTGGGGCGGTCGGCCCCGCCGATCGCGACCAGCAGCGCGACGTCGGTGCCGTCGAGCTCGGCGATCAGGTCCGCGAGCAGCCGCTCGGGCCGGGTCGAGCCGGTGGAGACCGGCTGGGCGGCGAGGTGCTCGGCGGCCCGGTCCAGGCTGAAGGCCACCGAGCGCGGGTTGTCGCGGTCCATCAGCAGCAGGTCGAGGACGCCGGCGGGGCGGACGAAGTCGCGGTAGCGGCGGCGGTGGGTGACCGTGCTCTCGGCGCTGGCCAGGACGGCGGTGAGCACCTCGCGGTCCACCTCGAGCCCGTGCCGGACCACGACGACCCGGAGCAGGCGGGAGAGCTGGAGGACCCGCTCCAGGTGCTGGCCGACGCCGATCATGTGCCAGCCGGGGTCGCGCATCATGCTGGCCGTGACCCCCTGCAGCGAGAGCACCCCGACCAGCATCCGGCCCGCCGACTCGGCGACGGCGTGGCTGTGCGGCGAGGCGCGCAGCGCGGCCTCCGCCCGGGCGGCGACGCCGAAGACCCGCCACACGTCGGCGGAGAGCTGGTCGCGGACCCCGGCCAGGTCGTCGCGGAGCGAGGCGAGCGCGTGGGCGGCCGACCCCTCGCGGTCGGCGTCGAGCAGCAGCGAGCGGAACTCCTGGTCCAGGTCGTCGTAGCGGCGGCCGGCCAGCGAGCCGATCACCCCGAGCATCACGTCCAGGCTGATCCCGCCGGTGGTGCGCGGGCGGGTCTGGAAGTCCTCGGCGAGCACGTGCCCGGCGAGCACCAGGCGCAGCATGTCCTCGGCGCGCTCGGCGTACCGGCCGAACCAGAACATGTCCTCCAGCGCCCGCGGCACGGTCGCCGGCAGCGACCGGACGGCGGTCATCGCGCGCACGTCCGAGATCCGCTGGTCGGCCTCGCCGGTCTGGGCCTTGAGCACCCAGACGTCCTTGCTGCTGACCGACCGGTCGCCGTCGCGGACGCTGGCCATCCCGCCGAGCAGGGGGCGGTACGTCGAGCCGTACCGCAGCGTGAACGCCCGCAGGCTCAGGTCCATCGGCCGCACCCCGCCGCGGTTCCAGGCGGGGGCCTGCGAGAGCGGCAGCCGCTCCTGGGCGACGTAGCGGTGCGGCGCGGCGAGGATCCGGCGGCGCAGCACCTCCGGCGCCAGGTCGGTGACCCGCACCCCCGTGCCGTCGGTGGTGCTCACGAGCAGCTCGTCGAGCCGGTCCAGCACGTGGTCCAGACCGTCGGGGTCGCCGCACCACCAGGTCGGCACGGTCTCCAGCCGCAGCGGCTCGCCGAGCAGGTGCTCGCACATCGCGCCCATCGAGGCCTGCAGGCCGGGGTTCTCCATCACGCCGGCGCCGAGGCCGTTGACCACCCGGACCCGGCCGCGGCGGACCGCCTCGGCCAGGCCGGCGACGCCGAGCTGGGAGTCCCCGCGCAGCTCGAGCGGGTCGCTCCAGGTGGCGTCGACGCGGCGCAGGATCACGTCCACCCGCTCCAGGCGCAGCGGCGTCCGCATCAGCACCCAGCCGTCGCGCACCACCAGGTCGCTGCCCTGGACCAGCGGCAGGCCGAGGTTGGTGGCGATCGCGGCCTGGTCGTAGAAGGTCTCCGAGTGTGAGCCGGGGCTGAGCACGACCACCCGCGGGTCCGGCAGGTCCCCTTGGGCGGACTGCAGCAGCGCCGAGCGCAGCGCCCACAGGTACGGCGCCATCCGGTGCACCTCGGCCTCGCGGTACAGCTCGGGCATCACCCGGGAGAGCACCTTGCGGTTCTGCGCGGCGTACCCCAGGCCCGAAGGCGCCTGGGTGCGGTCCGCCAGCACCCGCCAGGTGCCGTCCGCGGCGCGGCCGAGGTCGGTGGCCGAGAGCACCAGCGGCCGGGGGTCGGCGATCCGGTCCCCGGCCATCACCCGGGTGAAGCCGGCGTGGCCGTAGATCAGCGCCGGCGGCACGACCCCGTCGCGCAGCAGCGTCTGCTCGCCGTAGAGGTCGACCAGGATCGCGTTGAGCAGCTCGGCGCGCTGGGCCAGGCCGACCTCGAGCGTCTGCCAGGAGGCGGCGTCGATGATCAGCGGCATCGGGTCCAGCCGCCACGCGCTGGGCCGGTGCCCGGGCCGCGAGTAGGTGACGCCGTCGTCGGCGAGGAACCGCCCGATCTCCTCGTCGACCCGCTCCAGCTCCTGCGGCTCGATCCCGACCGCGAGCTCGGCGAGCCGCTTCCACCCCTCCCGCAGGGTGCCGTCGGGCGCGACCATCTCGTCGTACTTCGGCGCGGAGGCCGAGGAGACGAGGTCGGGCTGGGTCAGGCCGGCGACATAGTCGCGCAGGACGGTCACGGGCGGCTCACGGGCGGTTCACTTGCGGCTCACGGACGGATCGAGGCTCGCCGCAGGTCGAGGGTGTGCGGGTACTCCGCGCTCGCGACGGCGCGCGCGGCGCCGCGCAGCGCGGCGACGTCGACGGGGCCCGACGTGTGTCGGCCGGGCTCGAAGCGGGACGCCCGGCGGGCCTCGGCCTCGTTGGCGTTGACCGGCGGGTGGTCGTAGGAGCGGCCGCCCGGGTGCACCACGTGGTAGGTCGCGCCGCCGAGGCTGACCCCGGCGTCGAGGTCGACCACGTCGAAGGTCAGCGGCGCCTGGACCCCGATCGAGGGGTGCAGCGACGACCACGGCTGCCAGGCCTTGAACCGCACCCCGCCGTAGAACGCGTCGCCGGGCAGGCCCGGGGTCGCGGCGGTGGTGGGCGTCATCGGCACAGGGACACCTTGGCACGTCACGAGGTGGCGCGCGGGATCGACACCGGAGACGGTGACCTGGATCCGCTCGACCGAGGAGTCGACGTACCGCGCCGTGCCGCCGCCGGTCGCCTCCTCGCCCAGCACGTGCCAGGGCTCGACGCCCTGCCGCAGCTCCATCCGGATCGCGTCGCCGGACGCGTCGCTCAGGTCGGCGAAGCCGATCCGCGGGAAGCGGAACTCGACGAACGGGTCGAGCCAGCCGGGGTCGAACCCGATGCCGAAGCGCTCCAGGTCGGCGACGACGCGGCGGATGTCGGTGATCGCGCCCTGGGGCAGCAGGAAGTCCTCGTGCAGCCGGGTGCCCCAGCGGACCAGCGGCTGGTCCGCCACCTCCAGCGGCTGCTCCCAGAACATCGCCACCAGGCTGCGCACCAGCAGCGCCTGGACCAGCGCCATCTGCGGGTGCGGCGGCATCTCGAAGCCGCGCAGCTCCAGCAGCCCGAGCCGGCCCCGCGAGGAGTCGGGGCTGTAGAGCTTGTCGATGCAGAACTCGGCGCGGTGGGTGTTGCCGGTGAGGTCGGTGAGCAGGTGGCGCAGCGCCCGGTCGACCATCCACGGCGGTACGTCGTCGCCCCGCTCGCGCGCCTCGGCGGTCATCCGCAGCACCTCGGCGAACGCGATCTCCATCTCGTAGACCGCCTCCGGGCGGCCCTCGTCGAAGCGCGGCGCCTGGCTGGTCGGGCCGATGAAGCGACCGGAGAAGAGGTAGGAGAGCGCGGGGTGGCGCTGCCAGTACCCGACCAGGCTGACCAGCAGGTCGGGGCGGCGCAGCAGGGGTGAGTCGATCGGCGCCCGGCCGCCGAGGGTGAGGTGGTTGCCGCCGCCGGTGCCGGTGTGCAGGCCGTCGAGGTCGAACTTCTCGGTGGTCAGCCCGGCCAGCCGGGCCTCGGAGTAGAGCCGCTCGACGAGATCGCGCTGGTCGGCCCAGCTCGTGGTGGGCTGCACGTTCACCTCGATCACGCCGGGGTCCGGGGTGACCGAGAGGGTGGTCAGCCGCGCGTCGGGCGGCGGCGGGTACCCCTCGAGCACCAGCGGGCAGCCGGCCCCGTCCGCGCCGTCGCCGGCGGCCGCCAGCTCGACGACGTGCAGCAGGTCGGCGTAGTCCTCCAGCCGCGTGGTCGGCGGCAGGAAGACGTGCACGTGGCCGTCGCGCGCCTCGAAGGCGACCGCGGTGCGGTCCGCGCCGACCGGGTCGGCCAGCTCGACCGCCGGCACGCCCGGCTCCAGCGGCTCCCCCGCCTCCAGGTACGACGGCTGGGCCGGCGCCTCCGGGTCCACCCAGTCGATCGAGTCCAGCGGCAGCCGCAGGCCCACGGCGCTGGTGCCCGGGGTGAGCACCAGCCGGCCGCGGCGCAGCTGCCACACCGGGCTGGTCCAGCCGGTCTCGTCCATCGCCAGCGGGACCACCCAGCCGGTCGGGGTGGTGACGTCGGCGTCGAGCGCGGCGACGAGCGCCTCGGCCTCCTCGTCGAGGTCGTCCAGGTCGCCCTCGGGCCGGTCGCCGTGCGGCTGGCGGACGTGGTCGGCCAGTGCGGCGAAGGGGTCCTCGAAGGCGGGCCGGACCTGGTCCTCGGGCAGCCCGAGGACGGCGGCGAAGCGCCGGGCGAGCCGCTCGGCCTCCGCCGGCGGGTCCGCCACCGCGGCGTCGGCGTCCCAGGGGTCGGCGAAGAGCGCCGGGTCGGACCACAGCGGCACCCCGTCGGTGCGCCACTGGAGCGCGATGTTCCAGCGCGGCAGCGGCTCGCCCGGGTACCACTTGCCCTGGCCCCGGTGGACGACCCCGCCCGCGGCGTACACCTCGCGCAGCCGCTCCGCCAGCCCGGTGGCCAGCTCTCGCTTGGCCTCGCCGTCGGCGTCGGTGTTCCACTCCGGGGTGGAGGCGTCGCCCATCGAGACGAAGGTCGGCTCACCGCCCATCGTCAGCCGCACGTCGCCGGCCTCCAGGCGCTTGTCGACGGCGCCGCCGAGGGCGTCGATCCGGGCCCACTGGTCCGGCGAGTACGGCGCGGTGACGCGCGGGTCCTCGTGGATCCGGGTGACGCCGTTGTGAAACTCGAAGGTGACCTCGACGGGGTCGGTCGCGCCCTCGATCGGCGCGGCCGAGCTGGGGTGCGGGGTGGCGCTGAGCGGGATGTGGCCCTCGCCCGCGAAGAGCGCGCTGGTGGGGTCCATGCCGACCCAGCCCGCGCCCGGGATGAACACCTCGGTCCAGGCGTGCAGGTCGGTGAAGTCCTCGGTCGGCCCCGACGGCCCGTCGACGCCGTGGACGGCGTAGGCGTCGGGGGCCAGCTGGACCAGATAGCCGGAGACGAACCGGGCGGCCAGGCCGTACTGGCGCAGCAGGCTGACCAGCAGCCAGGCGCTGTCGCGGCACGAGCCGATGCCCACCTCGAGCGTGTGGTCCGGGGTCTGCACCCCGGGCTCCATCCGCACCGAGTAGGCGACGTCGCGGTGCACCGCGGAGTTGAGCGCGGCGAGGAAGTCCACGGTCGGCACACCGTCCTCGGGCAGCGCCGGGAGGTCCTCGCGCCAGGCCGCGGCGCGCTCGGCGTCCTCGACGGGACGCAGGTACGGCGCCAGGTCGGCCTCGAGGTCCGGCGCGTAGTCGAACGGGAACCGCTCGGCGTACTCCTCGATGAAGAAGTCGAACGGGTTGATCACCATCATGTCGGCGACCAGGCCGACGGTGATGTCGAGGTGGTCGACCTTCTCCGGGAAGACCAGGCGGGCCAGCCAGTTGCCGAACGGGTCCTGCTGCCAGTTGAGGAAGTGGCCGGCCGGCTCGACCTTGAGGGAGTAGGCCTCGATCGGCGTGCGGCAGTGCGGTGCCGGGCGCAGCCGCACGACGTGGGGCGCCACCCCGACCGGACGCTCGAAGCGGTAGGTGGTGCGGTGCTCCAGCGCGACCTTGATCGACATGGGCGCCAGACTAGGCAACCGGCGGGCGCACTGGGTTTCGCAGAGGTGAAGGTGGACGGCTCACCGGGCCGTCGGCACTCCGCGCCCGGTCAGGGCGAGGAGGTGAGATCGTCCAGCAGGCTCTCCGCGTAGGAGCGCCACTCCGAGGGGTCGGTCGGCAGGTCGTCGGGCAAGCCGGTGGGCAGGTCGCTCGGCAGGTCGCTGAGGAAGTCGGACATGTACTCGGACATCTCCGAGGGCAGGTCCGACATGAACTCGGACATCTGCGACGGCAGGTCGGACATGAGCTCCGACATCTGCGAGGGCAGGTCGGAGAGGTCCGAGGGGAACCCCGACGGCATCATCCCGCCGCCCTCGTCGGTGTCCTCGGTCGGCGTCTGGCTGGCGGTGTCCTCCCCGGTGTCGCCGTCGCCGGAGGTCAGCACCAGCACCGAGGCGGTCACGATCGCGGCCACGATCACCAGGGAGCCGAGCACGCCGAGGATCACCAGCAGCGCCCGGTTGGAGCCGCCCGGTCCACCCGGGGGCGGTCCACCCGGGGGCGGCGCGCCCGGGGTGCCCGGCGGTCCGCCCGGACCGCCCGGTCCGCCGGGGCGGCCGGCGACGCCGTACGGGACCGTCGGCTCGTACTGGCCGTAGGTCCCGTCCTGCGGGTACTCCGCGGTGGGGTACTCGCCCGTGGGGTGCTCCTGGTCGTTCCCGGACTGGTCGTTCCCGGACACGGGGGCCTCCTCCGTCGCGGTCGGCCGTGCGCTGCTCACCTCAACGGTAGACGGGGCGCGCGGTCACGGCGCGAGCCGGCCGAGGACCTCCAACAGGCGGGCGTTCGCCTCGGGCTCACCGACCGTGACCCGCACGCCCTCGCCGGCGAAGGCCCGGACCGAGAGGCCGACCGCCTCGGCGGCGGCCGCGATCTCCGCGGTCCGCTCGCCGACGCCGAACCAGACGAAGTTGCCCTGCGCGTCCGGCACCCGCCAGCCGCGCTCGGCCAGGCCGGCGACCAGCCGGTCGCGCTCGGCGACGAGGGTGTCGACGCGCTCGCGCAGCGCGTCCTCGGCCTCCAGCGAGGCGACGGCCGCGGCCTGGGCGACCGAGGAGACGCCGAAGGGCAGGGCCACCAGGCGGACCGCGCCGGCGATCTCCGGGGTCGAGGCGAGGTAGCCGACACGGAGGCCGGCGAGCCCGTAGGCCTTGGAGAACGTGCGGACGACGGCCACGTTGCGGCGGCGGCCGACCAGGGCGATCCCGTCGACCGGGTCCTCGGCACGGACGAACTCCAGGTACGCCTCGTCGACAACGACCAGCACCCGCTCGGGCACGGCGTCGAGGAACTCCTCGACCTCGGTCGCCGACAGCGCCGGGCCGGTGGGGTTGTTGGGCGTGCAGAGCAGCACGACCTTGGTCCGCTCGGTGACCGCGGCGGCCATCGCGGCGAGGTCGTGGCGGGCGTCGGCGGTCAGCGGCACCGGCACCGGGGTGGCGCCGGGGACCGTGATCGCGATCGGGTAGGCCTCGAACGAGCGCCACGGCATGACGACCTCGTCGCCGGGGCCGCAGTAGGCGCTGAGCAGCTGGAACAGCACCGCGGAGGAGCCGGTGCCCACCGACAGCTGCTCGGGTACGACGCCGAGCCGGTCGGCCAGCGCGCGGTAGAGCGCCACCGACCCCATGTCGGGGTAGCGGTTCATCGTCGCGAGCGCGCGCTCGGCGGCCTCCAGCACGCCGGGCAGCGGCGGGTAGGGGTTCTCGTTCGAGGAGAGCTTGTAGGGGGTGACCCCGACCGGTGCCGTCGGCGGACGTCCGGGGACGTACGGCGGCAGGCTGTGCAGGTGCGCGAGCGGCTGGGGAAGTCTCACCGAGGTCACCGGGCGAGATTACGCGGCGCTCTCCTCCTGCTCCGACACCGCCACCCGTCCGCCGGGCACCGCGACCAGGTCGCGGCCGACCGTGACGTCCAGCGGGTTGGTCATGCAGCGGATCGAGCCGCCGCCGAGGTGGAACTCGGAGACGTCGACGACGAGGACCTCGAAGCCCCACTCCTCCAGCCGAGCCCGCACCCGGTCCGGGCAGGCCGGCATCACGACGGTGCGGCCCACGACGACGGAGTTGGCGCAGAAGGTGGAGAGCGCCTCCTCCTCGGTGAGCACGAGCGGCTCGGGCACCAGGTCGAGCAGCATCGCGGCCGACGGGGCGTCGAGCGCGTCGGGGCAGACCAGGGCCCGGCGCTCGTCGAGCGGGCAGAAGGCGAGGTCGAGGTGGTACATGCCCGGGTGGGTGATCCGGACGCCGTGCACCTGGACGCCGAGGTCCGCCGCGAGCGCGGCCAGCGCCAGCTCGTCGGTGCGGGGACCGAAGCCGACGACCAGGTCGCCGCGCCAGGCGAACGCGTCCCCGGCCTCGAAGCTGGGGCCCTCGCCGTCGCCGCCGACGTGGGTGGCCGCGAACAGGGCGGCCTCGAACCAGGCGCGCGCCGACGGGGTCTCGGGTCGCCGCTGCTCGTGGCGCATGTGGGACATCACGACCGAGCGGGCGCTGGCGGCGGGGCCCGCGTGCCGCAGCACCGGGAAGCCGAGGTTCATCGCGTAGACCATGTCCGGCGCGTCGGGTCGGGCCGGGATCACCTCGACGGTGGCGCCGAGTCCGCCGAGCGCCGCGTGCAGCGCGGACCACTGCGCCGCCGCGCGGGCCGGGTCCGGCTGGACCGCGGGGTCCATGAACGGGTTGATCGCGTAGTCGATCCGGAAGTGCGACGGCTCGACCATCGCGTAGTGACGCCCCCACTGCAGCTCGGTCACGACCATCCCCTCTCCACGGTTCGTCGGCGGCCCCACGCTGGGCCCCTGGTGCCGGGTCGATGACACGTCGCCCGGATTGTCAGACAATCTGACAAGAGGAGTATGGGGGTGGACGAGGCCGGATGCCAACCCGCCCGCGCGTCGGCGGGCACAATGGGCGCCATGTCCGGCCGGTTCCAGACCCTTCACGTCGAGCACGCGCTGACCACCGACCGCGTGGCGACCGAGCTGCGGCGCGCCGTCTTCGAGGGCGAGCTGGAGAGCGGTACGCCGCTGCGGGAGATCGCCCTGGCCGAGTCGCTCGGCGTCTCCCGGCCGACCGTCCGCGAGGCGCTCGCCGTGCTCGTCGCCGAGGGGCTGGCCACCCGGGAGCCGCACCGCGGGGTGAGCGTCGCGACGCCGCGCGCGGAGTCGGTGCGGGACGTGTGCCGCGCCCGCCAGGTGCTCGAGGGCGCCGGGATCCAGGCCTGGCGCTCGGCCACCCCCGACGCCCGCCGCCGGGTCCGCGCCACCCTGGACGCCTACACCGCGGCGGTCCGGGCGGACGCCTCCTACGAGGAGCTCAACGAGCGGCACCTCTCCTTCCACGTCTCGCTGGTCGAGCTGACCGGCAGCACCCGCCTGGTCCAGATGGCCGACGCGCTCATGGACGAGCTCAAGCTCGCGCTGGCCCAGGTCGACCGGGTCCGCCGGAACGCCCACGACCAGGCCGACTCCCACGAGTCGCTGGTCCGGCTGCTCGAGGCCGACGAGGTCGACGGCGAGGCCGGCGCGGCCGGGTTCCTGCGGCGCCACATCGCCGACGCCGAGGTGGAGATCATCGAGGCGCTCGACCTGCAGTGAGCCTGCGGCGTACCGGCTCGGGCTGCCAGACTGACGACCATGCTCGTCTTTCTGACGCGGTGGGCCATCACCGCCGCCGCCCTCGCTCTCGCCGCCCAGATCATGGACGGCATCTGGTTCGACGGCGCGACCTCCGGCCAGGCCGAGTGGGAGGACAAGATCGTCCCGGTGCTGCTGGTGGCACTGATCCTCAACGCGATCACGATGTTCGTGAAGCCGATCCTGACGATCCTCTCGATCCCGTTCATCATCGTGACGCTGGGACTGTTCCTGATCGTCCTCAACGCGCTGCTGCTGCTCTTCACCGAGTGGTTGGCCGGGCTGGTCGGCATCGGCTTCCACGTCAACGGCTTCTGGACCGCGGTCGGCGGCTCGATCATCATCAGCATCACCACCTGGTTCCTGGACGCCTTCATCGGAGTGGAGCGATGATCGGCTGATGGACGTTCCGGTCCCCCGAGCA
>NZ_JBEGDJ010000081.1:0-12261 GCF_040191335.1 Nocardioides sp. YIM 152588
GCCGGCGCCGGCCGCGCCGGCCGCCCCGGCGGCGGCGCCGGCCACCGAGGTCGACGTCATCGAGCAGCTGCAGAAGCTGGGCGCGCTGCGCGAGCAGGGCATCCTGACCGACGCGGAGTTCGCGGCCCAGAAGGCGAAGCTGCTCGGCTGATGCCGGGTACGCCGGAGGCGGCTCGCGCGTGGTTCGCCGCGGCGGCCGGGGGCTTCCTCGCGCTGCTCCCGGGCATCGACGGCGACCGCCTGGCAGCGGTGGGCCTGGGGGAGTGGGACGTGCGCTCGCTCCTCGGCCACACCTGCCGCGCCTTCAGCACGATCGAGGCGTACCTCGGTGCCACCGGGGACGGCGACGCCCCGCCGGACGCGCTGCTGGGCACGCTGGACTACTTCGTCCTCGCCGCGCAGGGCAGGGCCGACCCCGCTCAGGTCGCGCAGCGCGGACGGGACGCGGGCGCCGCGCTGGGCGACGAGCCGGTCGCGGCCGCGCGGGGGATCGCCGAGCGCGGCCTCGCCGCCGTCGAGCGCACGCCCGACGCGGCGGTGCTCACCACGCCGCTGGGTCCGATGGCGCTGGTCGACTACCTTCCGACCCGCGCCTTCGAACTGACCGTGCACGGCCTCGACCTGGCCCGGGCCACCGGACAGGAGCCCCCGCCGCCGCTGGCGCGGGCGGTGCCGGACTGCCTCGCGCTGGTCGCCGCCGTGCTCTCCACCGACGACCGCGGGGTCGCGGCGCTGCTGGCGCTCACCGGTCGGGAGCCGCTGCCCGCCGGCTTCCGGGTGATCTGAGCCCCGCGACCGCGATCACTTGGTCATGCCGCCGATCTCGAGGTCGGTGGAGGAGATCCTGCGCCCCTTCCCGGTCTTCGCCGAGATCGCGATCAGCTTCCCGTTGTAGGCGCCGCCGAAGAGCCGGCCCTTGGCCGCGACGAGCCCGTACACGTTCTTGAAGCCGGTCTTGCCGACCACCTTCGCCTTCCCCGTGCGCACGTTGACCTTGGCGAGCAGCGTCTTGGCGCGGCCGTTGCGGGACACGGTCGCGTACAGCCGGCCCTTCCGGAACGCCAGGTCACCCGACGACCCCAGGCTGCGACCGAACTCCCCGATGACCGTGGTGGCCCCGGTCTCGTGGTCGATCCTGAACAGCCACCCGCCGATCGAGGCGCCATAGAGCCTCCGGTTCTTCGGCCGCATCGTGAGGGCGTTGGCGTCGCTCACGCCGAGCGACCCCACCCGCGTCGACTCGCCGGTCTCGGTGTCGAGCTCGTACAGGGTGCCGAACCCGATCGCGTACAGCTTCTTCCCCCGTCGGGCGACGTCGGTCAGCTGGGCGCCGGTCGCGCCGATCTCGGTGCTCTTCCCGGTGCGGGTGCGGACCCGGTACAGCACGCTGTCGGGCTCGAAGGTGAGCGCCAGCACGTTCTTGGGTGGCTTCGCCCGCGGCTCCACGCGGTCCGGTGCGCCGCCGGCGGGCGGCGCACCGGACAGTGCGCCGGCTGCCACCACCGCCACCGCGATCGAGGCGATGCGTGCCCGGGTCGTCGTCCTCATGCGCTTCCCCTCCGCGTGTGGGCGTCGTCATCCCAGCCTCGGCAGGATCACGGCGCGGGGCGACACCCGTTTGGGGGAAAGAGCGTCAGGAGTCGAAGCCGAGCCCCAGCCGGTCCAGGGTCCGCAGCCACAGGTTCCGCTTCCCGGTGACGTCGGCGCGGGCCGCGGCCCACCGGGTCAGCTGGATCCCGGTCCACGCCAGCGGCTCGGGCGGGAACGGGATCGGTCGCTCGCGCACCATCGCCAGGCGGGTGCGCTCGGTCTCCTGTCCGCTCAGCAGGTCTAGCATCACGTCGGCGGCGAACCGGGACGCCCCGACGCCGAGGCCGGTGAACCCGGCCGCGTAGGCGACCCGGTCGCCGTGGGCCAGCCCGAAGAAGGCGCAGAACCGGGAGCAGGTGTCGATCACCCCGCCCCAGCGGTGGGTGAACGCCAGACCCGCCAACTGCGGGAACGTCTCGAAGAAGTGCTCGGCGAGCAGCCGGTGGGTGGCCGGGCGCTGCTCGTGCTCGGCGTCGATGGATCGGCCGAAGTGGTAGACCGCGTCGTAGCCGCCCCACAGGATCCGGTCGTCCGCGGTGAGCCGGTAGTAGTGGAACAGGTTGCCCGCGTCGGCGACACCGGCGCGGTGCTCCCAGCCCAGCGAGGCCAGCTGCTCGGCCGAGAGCGGCTCGGTGGCCAGCACGTGGTCGTAGACGGGGACCACCCGGCGGGCCACCCGGGGCAGCAGGTCGGTGAACGCGTTGGTCGCGACGACCACCTGCCCGGCGCGGATCGTGCCCTGGGCGGTGCCCACCTCCACGCCGAGGTCGGTACGCCGCAGGCCGGTCACCGCGGTGTGCTCGGCGATCGTGACGCCGAGCGACTCCGCCGCGTCCGCTAGCCCCCAGGCGAGCCGGGCGGGGTCGACCATCGCGCAGCCCTCGGCGTCCAGCCGCCCGGCCAGGTAGGTCGGGGAGTCGACGAGGCCGCGCACGGCGGCCGCGTCGAGGAAGCCGTCGGCCTCCGGCTCCAGGTCGGCCACCTCGTGCGGCCGGGTGGCCACCGTCAGCTGGCCGGTGCGCTCGAACCCGCAGTCGATGCCGTAGCGGGCGACGGCCTCCTCGATCCGGTCCAGGTTCTCCAGGCCGAGGCGGTCCAGGGCGTCGTACTCGTCGGGCCAGCGGTCGCGGCCGTTGGCCTCGCCGTGGGTGAGGCTGGCCTCGCAGAAGCCGCCGTTGCGGCCGGTGGCGTGCTCGGCGAGGCGGTCGGCCTCGACGAGCAGCACCGACCGGTGCGGGTCGCGCTCCTTGGCCCGCAGCGCGGCCCACAGGCCGGTGAAACCGCCGCCGATGACGACGAGGTCGGCCGTCGCGTCGCCGACCGGCGGCCGGGCGGCGGGCCGGTCGGGGGTGTCGAGCCACAGCACGCTGGGCGCGGCGGCGTCCGCGAGGGCGTGCGCCTCGCTGGTCGGGATCGTCATGGTTCAGGCGCCGCTCGCGGCGGGGTCCATCTCGCGGATCCCCCACGGCGAGCCGTATGCGGTCAGCAGGTCGAGGAACGGCACCGCGTCGAACGCCTCGGGCCCGAGCACGCCGGTGCCCTTCCAGACGCCGGTGGCGAGCAGCTCGAGCGCCACGACCGGGTTGATCGCGGTCTGCCACACGACGCACTGGTGGCCGTACTCGCGCATCGTCCACTCGTTGTCGACCACGTGGTAGAGGTACGTCGAGCGCGGCTGGCCGTCCTTGCCGGTCCCGGTCACCCAGAGCCCGGCGCAGGTCTTGCCGGTCATCCGCGGCCCCACGCCGGCGGGGTCCGGCAGCACCGCGGCGACGACGTCGCGCGGGCTCACCTCGACGCCCTTGACCCGCACCTTCTCGGTGCGGTCCAGGCCGAGCGTGTTGAGCACCTTGAGGATGGTGATGAACTCCTCGCCGAGGCCATACTTGAAGGTCGCCCGCTTGCAGTCGACCCACCGCGGCATGAGGAGCACCTCCTCGTGCTCCACGTTGACGCACTCCACCGGCCCGATGCCCTCGGGGAAGTCGAAGACCTCCGGCTCGGAGAACGGTGCGGTGGTGAACCAGCCGCGCTCCTTCTCCCAGATCACCGGCGGGTTGAGGCACTCCTCGATCGTGGTCCACATCGAGAACGACGGCGCGAAGATCTCGTTGCCGTCCTCGTCGGTGACCACGAGGTTGGCGCCGTCGCGGGTGCCGAGCTCGTCGATCTCGGAGAACAGGTGGTCCGCCGCGTAGCGGGCGAACACGTCGGAGAGGCCCGGCTCGACGCCGATGCCGACCAGCGCGAGCCGGCCGCGCTCCTCCCAGTCCCCGGCGACCGCGAACTGCTCGTCGCCGAGCTTCACCCCGGTCGTCTCGTACGGCGTCTCCGGGTGCGGCCGCGACAGGGACATCGCCATGTCCAGGTAGTCCGCGCCGGCCGCGTACGCGCCGTCGAAGATGGACATGTTGAACACCGGGTCGACCGCGTTCATCACGTGGGTGATGCGGTGCTCGCGGCACAGGGCCGCGACGGCCTCGGCCGAGGAGGCGTCGATCCGCGCGGCGGCGTACCGCTCGTCGGTGGCGGCGGCACGCTCGGCGCGGGCCAGGTCGTAGTCGGCGACCACGATCGTCTCGAAGAAGTCGCGTCGCGCCGCGATCGCGGCGAACGCCGAGCCGACGCCGCCGGCGCCGACCAGGAGGATCCTCATGCGGCGTGATTCCTGTTCAGTCATTGTCGAAGGAGTGCCCAGCGTGGCCATGAGGCGACCCTAGTCAGTATTTCGTCGCCAGTATAGGCATTCCGCAACGAAATCCGTTGTCCACGCGATTGAAACGACGGATTTGCTCGCTCCGGGTCGGCGAGGGGCGGGCCCGCCGACCGTGGCGGTGCGCCGACCCGGTGCTACCAGGGCTGGATGCCCGCGTCGTCGCGGAAGGTGCCGGTCGGTCCGCCGTCCGGCAGGGTCGCCAGCGTCAGGAAGATCGCGGCGCCCTGTTCGGGCGTGCGGAACCCCTGGTGGCCGTTGAGGTCGGTCGCCACGTAGCCCGGGCAGCCGGCGTTGACCAGGATGTCGGTGTCGGCCAGCTCCTTGGCGTACTGGACCGTGATCGCGTTGAGGTAGGACTTGCTGGGGGAGTAGGCGGCCGAGATCGGGCCGACCGTCTCGGCCTGGGCGGTCTGCAGCGCCAGCGAGCCGACGGTGCTCGAGACGTTGACGATCCGCGGCGACGGTGCCCGGCGCAGCATCGGCAGCATCGCGTTGGTCACCCGGACCACGCCGAAGACGTTGGTGTCGACGACCGTCCGCAGCACCTCGAGGCCGACGCTGCTCGGGTCCTGCGGCATGCCGCCGGTGATGCCGGCGTTGTTGACGAGCACGTCCAGGCCACCGAGCTCGTCGAGCTGCTCAGCCGCCGCGGCGACGCTGGCGTCATCGGTGACGTCGAGCGGTACGCCGAGCACGTCGAGCCCCTCGGCGCGCAGCTTGGACACCGCCTCCTCGCGGCGCGCGGTGTCCCGGGCGCCGACGCCGACCCGGAACCCGAGCCGCCCGAGCCCGGCCGCGATCTCGTAGCCGATGCCCTTGTTGGCGCCGGTGACCAGCGCCGTCCTGGTTGCCTGTGCCGTTCCCTGTGCCTGGTTCTCCGTCATGCCCATCATCGTGTCCTCGCGCCGCGGCTCGACACCAAGACCGATCGGGTCGCCGTCGATACCCAGGGGGTATGACGCCAGGTGGGGCCCGCGGCCGGCGGCGGTGTTGCTGTCGGGGGCGTAGCCTCGACGCCGTGGAGGCACGCGAGCTGCGCTATTTCGTCGCCGTGGCCGAGGAGTCCCACGTCGGTCGTGCGGCGGAGCGCCTCGGCATGGCCCAGCCGCCGCTCTCGCGCGCCATCGCACAGCTGGAGCGCCGGCTCGGCGCGGAGCTGTTCGTCCGGACGCCTCGGGGCGTGACGCTCACCAGCGCGGGCGAGACGCTGCTGCGCGAGGGGCGGGTGGCGTTGGCCGCGATCGAGGCGGCGGAGCGGCGGACCCGGCGCGTGGTCGCTGCTGCCGGGCGGCCGCCGGTGGTGCTCACCGCCAAGGCCGGCGCCTCGAGTGAGCTGCTGGCCAAGCTCCTCGCCGCCTACACCGTCGAGGACGACGCAGTGGAGGTGGATGTCGTGCTGAGCCCACCCGGCCACCAGGCGGAGATGCTGCGCGACGGTCGCGCGGACGTCGCGCTGCTGCACCGCCCCTTCGACGACCTCAGCGGCTTCGACACCGAGACGCTGGTGGTCGAGGACCAGGTGCTGGTGCTGCCCGCCGGTCACCCGATGAGCGCCAGGGCCTCGGTGAGCCTCGCGGAGGCCACGTCGCTGCCGGGGCTGCCGATCCCGCGCTGGCCGCGGATCGACGGAAGCTACCCCGAGGGCCCCGGCCCGGAGCTGCACGACGTGACCCAGGTGCTCCAGCTGGTCCGCCTCGGTCGCACCTCGATCGTGCTGCCCGACTCGGCCCGGGCCAACCTTCGCGACGGCCTGGCCGTCGTACCGGTCGTCGACGCGCCCGCGGTGACCACCGTCATCGCGTGGCCGCCGCACAGCACGTCGGTCGGCGTGGCCGGGCTGGTGCGCACGGCGTCACGGCTCTGACGCGAGGCCGGAACGACAGCGGGGCCGGCAGGTCTCCCTGCCGGCCCCGCTGCGGGTGGGTCGTGCGGTCCGACTAGGCCGCCTTCCTCTTCCGGGAGGCGAGCTGGTTGCCGACCACGAGGGCGAGCGCGGCCAGGAACATCACGGTGCCGACCACGTTGACCTGCATCGGGATCCCTCGCTGCGCCGCTCCCCACACGTACATCGGGAACGTGACCGTCTGGCCGGCGTTCAGGTTGGTGATGATGAAGTCGTCGAACGAGAGCGAGAAGCTGAGCAGCGCGGCGGCCGCGATGCCGGGGAAGACCAGCGGGAACGTGACCCGCCAGAACGTCGTCGTCTCGTTCGCGTAGAGGTCCATCGCCGCCTGTTCGAGGTTCGAGTCCAGGCCGCCCAGGCGTGCCTTGACCGCGACGATCACGAACGACAGGCAGAACGTCACGTGGGCGACGAAGATCGTCCAGAAGCCGAGCCGGCCGCCGAGACCGGCGGAGATGAAGAGCGCCAGCAGCGAGGAGCCCATCACGATCTCGGGGGAGGCCATCGGCAGGAAGATCACCGAGTTGATCGCGCCGCGGCCCCGGAACTTGTGCCGGACCAGGGCGAAGGCCGCGAGGGTGCCGATGATCGTGGCGACCAGCGTGGCGAGCAGCCCGATCTCGATGCTGCGCAGCACCGACGCGCACATGCCGTTCGGCTTGCACGGGTCGAGCCAGTTGTCCCAGGTGAAGCCCTGGAACGCGTACAGGTTGCGGGACTTGCTGGCGTCGTTGAAGCTCATCAGCATCACGACGGCGATGGGCACCAGGATGTAGCCCAGGACGATGAGGCCCGCCGCGAGCACCAGGTGCTCGCCGATCCATCGTCCGGTTCGCTGCAGGGCGTTCACACCAGCTCCTCCGTCCCGGCCTTGCGGATGTACACCATGACCATCGCGACGATGATGGCCATGAGGATGACCGACAGCGCGCCGGCCGTCGCGTAGTCGCCGGTGGTCGTGAACAGGTTCTGGATCACGTTGCCGACCATGCGCTGGTTCGGGCTGCCGAGCAGCTCGGCGTTGATGTAGTCGCCGGCCGCCGGGATGAAGGTGAGCAGCGTGCCCGCCACCACGCCCGGCATCGACAGCGGCAGCGTGACCTTGGCGAACCCGCGCGCCGGCGAGGCGTACAGGTCGCTGGCGGCCTCGATCAGGCGGTGGTCCATCTTCTCCAGGCTGGCGTAGAGCGGCAGCACCATGAACGGCAGGAAGTTGTAGACCAGGCCCGCGATCACCGCGACGGGCGTGGCCAGCAGGCGGCCGTCCTCACCGAGCAGGTGCAGGAACTGCAGCGTGTTCACCACGAACCCGTCGTCGGCCAGGATCAGCTTCCAGGACAGCGTGCGCACCAGGAAGCTGGTGAAGAACGGCGCGATGACCAGGATCAGCATGATGTGCCGGAAGCGCCCCGCCTTGAAGGCGATCGCGTAGGCCAGCACGTAGCCCAGCACCAGGCAGATCGCGGTCGCCAGGCCGGCGTACCAGAGCGAGCGCACCAGCGGCTGCCAGTACTCCTGCAGGGCGTGGCCGAAGTTCTGGATGTGGTAGGTGACCTCGTACCCGGTCAGCACCGACCCCTCGGGGTCGTAGAGGCTGGTGGCCAGCAGCGAGTAGAACGGGATGACGAAGAACAGGCCGAGCCACAGGGCCGCTGGCAGCATCAGCCAGTAGCCGGTGAACCGCCCGCGCATCAGGCCTCCTCGAGCACGCCGGCGTTGACGTCCTGGTCGGCCGGCAGGAGGAACGCGAACTCGGGGCGCCACGAGACGTCGACCCGGGTGCCGGCGGGCATCACCGCGCGGCGGCCGGTGTTCTGCTCGAACGCCATCAGCTCCTGGCCCCACGGCATCCGGACCAGGTACTGCGTGCTCACGCCGACGAAGCTGACGTCGGTGATCACGCCGCCGGTCATGTGGTTGCCCGGCGCGTCGATGTGGTCGCCCTCGGGCGCGACCAGCACCTTCTCGGGGCGGATGCCGACCCAGCCGGCGCCGCCGGTGGTGTGGGCGCGGTCGGCCGGGATGGAGACCTGGGTGCCGTGCATGTCGACCTTGACCACGTCGCCCTCGGCGCTGGTCACGGTGCCCGGGATCAGGTTGGACTGGCCCAGGAAGTTGGCCACGAAGGTGGTCTGCGGGTTCTCGTAGAGCTCCGCGGGCGAGCCCATCTGCTCGATGACGCCGGCGTTCATCACCGCGATCGTGTCGGCCATCGTCATCGCCTCCTCCTGGTCGTGCGTGACGTGCACGAAGGTGAGGCCGACCTCGGTCTGGATGCGCTTGAGCTCGATCTGCATCGACCGGCGCAGCTTGAGGTCGAGCGCGCCGAGCGGCTCGTCGAGCAGGAGCACCTCGGGGCGGTTGATCAGGGCCCGGGCGAGCGCGACGCGCTGCTGCTGTCCGCCGGAGAGCTGGGTCGGCTTCTTGCGGGCCTGCGCCTCCAGCTCGACCAGCTCCAGCATCTCCTCGACCTGCCGGTCGACGCCCTTGACCTTGCGGCGGCGCATGCCGAAGGCGACGTTCTCGTGGATGTCGAGGTGCGGGAAGAGCGCGTAGGACTGGAAGACGGTGTTGACCGGGCGCCGGTACGGCTTCTGCCAGGTGATCTCGTCCTCGCCCAGGTGGATCGCGCCCGAGGTGGGCGTCTCCAGGCCGGCGACCATGCGCAGGGTCGTCGTCTTGCCGCAGCCGGACGGGCCGAGCAGGGCGAAGAACGACCCGGCGGGGATGTGCAGGTCGAGCGAGCGCACGGCCGTGAAGGACGCGAACTCCTTGGTGAGCGCGGTGAGCCGGAGGTCCCGTGCGCTTCCGTTGGGGCTGTCAGCCGCCAGTGACATCGGCGAAATCTCCTTCGTAGGCACGGATCTGGAACTCCTCGAGGGCCATGAACGTGTGGGTGGTGGCCAGCGACTCTTCCGTGGGGAAGATCAGCGGGTTGTCGACGAGGGAGGGATCGACCTTCTCCATCGCCTCCTGGGCGCCCTTGACCGGGCAGATGTACCAGACGTAGGCGGCGAGCTTCGCCGCCACTTCCGGCTCGTAGTAGTAGTTGATCCAGTCCTCGGCGTTCGCCTGGTGCGTGGCGAGGTTCGGGATCAGCATGTTGTCGGACCAGATCATCTGGCCCTCCTCGGGCGTGACGAAGACCAGGTTGGGGTCCTCGGCCGCGGCGACGTCGCCGGACCACGCCTCGCAGGCGACGATGTTGCCCGCGGCCAGGTCCTGGATGTACTCGTTGCCGGTGAAGGCGCGGATCTGGCCGTCGCCGCGCGCCTTGCGGAGGCGCTCGATGGCGTTGTCCCACTCGGCGTCGGTGAAGTTGGCGGGGTCCGCGCCCTGCGAGAGCAGGGTCAGGCCCATGGTGTCGCGCATCTCGGTGAGCAGCGAGATCCGGCCCTTGAGGTCGGGGCGGGAGAGCAGCTCCTCGAAGCTGCGCACCTCCTTGACCTTCTCCTTGTTGTAGGCGATGCCGCTCAGGCCGCTCTGCCACGGCGCGGAGTAGTTGCGCTCGGGGTCCCAGCCGACGCCCTTGAGCGAGTCGATCAGGTTGGCGTCGAGGTTCGGCACCCGCGACTTGTCCAGCGGCTGGAGCCAGCCGACCTGGATCATCCGGGCCGCCATCCAGTCGGTCAGCATGAACATGTCGCGCTTGGAGGGCTGGCACGCGCCGAGCTGGTTGACGACCTTGGCGAAGAACTCGAGGTTGTCGTTGACGTCGGCGGTGTAGTCGACCGTGATCCCGAAGTCGCGCTCGAACTGGGTCAGCGTCGAGACGTACTTCTTGCCGTCCTCGTCGATGTACGCCGGCCAGTTCGAGATCACCAGCTTGCGCTGCTCCTCGGACAGGTCGTCCGCGAAGCACGTCGCGGGGTCCTGCTTGCGGTCGGGTGTCCCGAACGCGGGGAGCACCGCGAGGCTCCCCAGGCCGAGCAGCGCTCCCGCTCCTCCGCGTAGCGCCGCCCTGCGGCTCAGTCGGCCTGTCACCGATCGCCACCTCCATGTTTCATGTCCCAAATGCGTCCAGGTGCAGCGCATCGTGGCATGAGCATGGCGGTCTGACAAGGAATTCCGCACTGAGTTAGCACAAACGCAACGAAATCCGTACGTTTGTGTAGCGCGGGCCCCTGGTTTGCTGTGAGGATCGTGGGGTGACCAGATCCAAGCCCGCCCTGTTGGACGACTACTCGAAGGCCATCATCGCCGAGCTGCAGGAGGACGGCCGCCGCTCCTACGCGGCGGTCGGCAAGGCCGTCGGGCTCTCCGAGGCGGCCGTGCGCCAACGCGTGCAGCGCCTCGTCGAGAGCGGCGTGATCCAGGTGGTCGCCGTCACCGACCCCATCGAGATGGGGTTCGCCCGCCAGGCCATGATCGGCGTCCGGGCGACCGGGGAGCTCGAGCCGATCGCGGACGCGCTCGCCGAGATCCCCGAGGTCGACTACGTGGTGGTCACCGCCGGCTCCTACGACCTGCTGGCCGAGGTGGTGGCCGAGAGCGACGACCACCTGCTCCAGATCATCTCCCAGGGCATCCGTGCCATCCCCGGCGTGATCTCGACCGAGACCATGGTCTACCTCAAGCTCCGCAAGCAGACCTACGCCTGGGGCGTGCGCTGAGCCGTACTCCATTTGGGTGATCTGGTGCGGTCCCCGCGCGTGTCGGCGGGGCCGCCGGGCGCAGCGGCGCCACCCTGAGGGCAGCCGAGTCCGCCCGGAGGTGCCGTGCTGCTCCCGACCGACCTCCCCGAGCACCGCACCGTCGGCGGCACCCGCCCCGCCGCGCCGGTCGCGCGCGGGCAGCGCCATCCCGGCGACCTGCCCCACGTGCCCGGGCTGGACGGGATCCGCGCGCTGGCGGTGCTCGCGGTCGTCGGGTTCCACCTCGGCTGGTCGGGGTTCGACGGCGGCCTGCTCGGCGTGGGTGTCTTCTTCACCCTCAGCGGCTTCCTGATCACCCGCATCCTGCTGAGCAGCTATCGCCGCACCGGGACCCTGGAGCTGCGGCGGTTCTGGGTCCACCGCGCCCGGCGGCTGCTGCCTGCACTCCTGGTGATGGTCGGCGTGGTGCTGGCCGCCACCGCGCTGGTCCGGCCCGGGACCGTGGGGGAGCGGTGGGCGGAGGCGCGCGCCGCGCTGCTCTACGTGGCGAACTGGCACACCATCGGCAGCGGCGGGACCTACGCCGACCGGTTCGCGCCGCCCGGGCCGTTCGACCACCTCTGGTCGCTCTCGGTGGAGGAGCAGTTCTACCTGCTCTGGCCGCTGCTCCTGCTGCTGCTCGTCGTGGCGTTCCGGTGGACCCGCGCGGAGGTCGTGGTCGGCACGCTGCTGCTCACCGCCGTCTCCTTCATCCTGCTCGCGCTCCTCGCCCACCCGGGCCTCGACAACACCCGCGCCTACGAGGGGACCGACACCCGGGCCGGCGGCATCCTCTTCGGGGCCGCCCTCGCGGTCGCCTGGCCGCCGCTGGCGCGTCGCCTCTCCGTGCGCGGATCGGTCGGGGTCGGGGCGCTCCGCGCCCTGCTCGACGTGGCCGGGCTGGCGGCGCTGGTCGGGATCGCCTGGCTCGTCGCTGGCACCGACCAGTACGCGCCCTCGCTCTACACCTGGCGCCTCGCGCTCCTCGGGGCACTCACCGCGGTCCTCGTCGCCGCCGTCGCCGCGCCCCGGTCCGCCCTGGGCGTCCTGCTCCGGCCGCTCCCGCTGCGCTGGCTCGGCGAGCGCTCCTACGGGATCTACCTGTGGCACGTCCCCGTCCTCTGCTGGCTGGCCCCGGCGGGCGCCGCCGCCCTGCGGCCCGGCACGTCGGTGGCGGTCCTGGTGCTCACCGTCGCGCTGGCCGAGGCGTCCTGGCGCGGCGTCGAGGAGCCGATCCGCCGGCACGGCCTGCTCGGCGCGCTCCGCGTCGTACGGCGCCGCCGGCTGCCGCGGGCGTGGGGGCGCCGGTCGGTGCGGCTGCCGGTGGTCCCGGTGGGCGTGCTGACGCTCGCCGCGGCCGGGACGCTCGCGCTGGTCGCCTGCCACGCGGTCTCGGGCCTGGCGGGCGCCGCGCCGTC
>NZ_JBEGDJ010000082.1:0-11559 GCF_040191335.1 Nocardioides sp. YIM 152588
GGCGGCTGCCGGGCTGCTGGTGCTCGTCGTGCCGCACCCCCGCGCCGTGCTGGGGCGGGTCTCCGCCGGGGTGTACGGCGAGCCCGCCGCCGCGCTGCGCACGATCGGGGTGACCGGCACCCAGGGCAAGACCACCGTCACCCGGCTGCTCGACACGGGCCTCGGTGCCGCCGGCCTCCGCTCCGCGGTGATCGGCACCGTCGGCACCCGGATCGCGGGACGGGACGTGAAGACGGCGCTGACCACCCCGGAGGCTCCCGACCTGCACGGCCTCTTCGCCGCCATGCGCGAGCAGCGGGTCGTCGCGTGCGCCATGGAGGTCTCCAGCCACGCGCTGGTCCTGGGCCGGGTCGACGGCGTCGTCTTCGACGTCGCGGTCTTCCTCAACCTCGGCCGGGACCACCTCGACTTCCACACCGACCTCGAGGACTACTACCAGGCCAAGGCGTCCCTCTTCACCCCGGAGCGGGCGCGCCTCGGACTGGTCGACGTCGACGACGAGCACGGCCGCCGACTGGTCGCCGAGGCCGCGATCCCGATCCGGACGATGTCGGCGCGCGGCAGCGACGCGGACTGGTCCGCCACCGACATCGAGGCCGGCCCGGACGGCTCCACCTTCGTGGTGCTGGCGCCCGACGGGCGCCGGATCCCGGCCGGGGTGCCGCTCGCCGGGGACTTCAACGTCGGCAACGCGCTCGCCGCGATCGCCGCCGCCGACGAGGCCGGCTTCGACGCCACCGAGGTGGCCGCCGGCATCGCCGCGGGGCCGGGAGTGCCCGGCCGCCTGGAGCGGGTGCCAGGGCCGGCCGGCGCGCCGGACCCGGGGTTCACCGTCGTCGTCGACTACGCGCACAAGCCGGACGCCGTCGCCGCGGTGCTGCGGACCCTCCGGCCGGTGACGTCCGGGCGACTCTGCATCGTCCTCGGCGCGGGCGGGGACCGGGACACCGGCAAGCGCCCGCTGATGGGCGAGATCGCCGCCGCCACGGCCGACCTGGTGGTCGTCACCGACGACAACCCGCGCACCGAGGACCCCGCGCTGATCCGCGCCGCCGTGCTGGCCGGCGCCCGACCCGCGGCCGCCGCGTCGGGGGCGGAGGTCGTCGAGGTCGACGGCCGCCGGCGCGCGATCGAGGTCGCCATCGAGCGTGCCCGCCCCGGGGACGTCGTGGTCGTCGCCGGCAAGGGCCACGAGACCGGGCAGGAGATCGCCGGGGTGGTGCACCCGTTCGACGACCGCGAGGTGGTCGCGGCGCTGCTCGCCGAGCGTGCCCGCCGCGACGCCGCTGACAGGATGGCCGAGGAAGTGGCCGAGGAGATGGGGGACCAGCCCGGATGATGCCGATGACGCTGGCGGAGATCGCCGACGTGGTCGGCGGCACCGTCCACGCCCCCGACGCCGGTCTCGTCGTGGACGGCGAGGCCTACCTGGACAGCCGCAGCCCCGTGCCGGGCGGCCTCTTCGTCGCCATCGTCGGCGAGCGGGTCGACGGCCACGCCTACGCCGCCGGGTCGCACGCCGTGCTCGGCAGCCGGCCCACCGAGGCGCCGACGGTGGTGGTCGAGGACCCCACCCTCGCCCTCGGCCTGCTCGCCCGGCACCTGCTCGACCGGATCGACGCGACCGTCGTCGCGCTGACCGGGTCGCAGGGCAAGACCGGCACGAAGGACTACCTCGCCGGGGCGCTGGCCGCCGTGGCCGGCGCCGACGCGGTCGTCGCGACGGCGGCCAACAACAACAACGAGCTCGGCGTCCCGCTCACGGTGCTGCGCGCCGGCCCCGCGACCCGGTACGTCGTGGTCGAGATGGGCGCGCGCGGCGTCGGCCACATCGCCTACCTCTGCCGGGTCGCGCCGCCGCGCGTGGCCGCGGTGATCAACGTCGGGACCGCCCACATCGGCGAGTTCGGCAGCCGGGAGGCGATCGCCCGCGCCAAGGGCGAGATCGTCGAGTCGCTGCCAGCCGACGGCGTGGCCGTGCTCAACGCCGACGACGACCTGACCTCGGCGATGGCGTCCCGGACGCCGGCCCGGGTGCTCACCTTCGGCCGGGCCGGCGCCGTCTCCTGGCGCGACCTCGCCCTCGACGACCTGGGGCGCCCGTCCTTCACGCTGGTCCTCGACCCCGGCCCCGGCGGTGAGCGGCTGGAGGAGGCGGTGACGCTGCGCCAGGCCGGCGCCCACCAGGTGCTCAACGCCGCGGCCGCCACCGCGCTCGCGGTCGGCGCCGGCGTCCCCTTCGGCCCGTTCGCGCGGGCGCTGGGCGACGTCGCCCCGGCGTCCCGCTGGCGGATGGAGGTCACCGAGCGGCCCGACGGGCTGCGGGTGGTCAACGACGCCTACAACGCCAACCCCGAGTCCATGCGCGCCGCGCTGGAGGCGCTGGTCGCGATGGGGGCCGGCGGGCGTCGTACCGTCGCGGTGCTGGGCGAGATGAAGGAGCTCGGCTCCGCGCACGAGGAGGGGCACCGCTCGGTCGGCCGGGCGGCCGCCGACCTCGGGGTCGACGTGCTCGTGGTCATCGGCGAGCCCGCGTCCGGCATCGCCGCCGGAGCCGCCTCCGCCGCCGCTCCCGGCGCCGATCCCGGCGCCGAGGCGGGACCCGAGATCGTCCCGATGGTGGGCCGTGACGAGGCCGTCACATGGTTGCGGCAGAATGCTCGGCCGGAGGACGTGGTCCTCGTCAAGGCGTCGCGAGGCGCCGCACTCGAACAGGTGGCCGCCGCCCTCATGGCGGCCCCGGACCTCGAACAGATTCTCGGACAGGAGGGGTCGACGACGTGAGAGCGATCCTGCTCGCGGGGGCCATCGCTCTGCTGATCTCCCTGCTCGGGACGCGGACCGCGATCTCGTACTTCACGCGCTGGGGCTACGGCCAGGAGATCCGCGAGGACGGCCCGACCAGCCACCACACCAAGCGCGGCACGCCCACCATGGGCGGCGTGGTGATCATCCTCGCCGCGGTGGTCGGCTACTTCGCGGCCAAGCTGATCACGCTGAGCACCCCGAGCGCGTCGGCGCTGCTGCTGCTCTTCCTGTTCGTCGGCATGGGCGTCGTCGGCTTCCTCGACGACTTCATCAAGATCTACAAGCAGCGCAACCTGGGCCTGCGCAGCAAGGCCAAGATGATCGGCCAGACGGTGATCGCGCTGGTCTTCGGCTTCCTGGCGCTCTCGCCGTGGCTGGAGGACGAGAACGGGCGCTCGCCCGCCTCGGAGAAGGTCTCGTTCCTGCGCGAGATCGACTGGCTGGTGCTGCCCACGATCCTCGCGCTGCTGCTGATCTGGCTCCTGGTCACCGGCTTCAGCAACGCGGTCAACCTCACCGACGGGCTCGACGGCCTCGCCGCCGGCGCCAGCGTGATGGTGTTCGGCGCCTACATGCTGGTCAACATCTGGCAGAACAACCAGTTCTGCCAGGGCGACCCCAGCGCCACCTGCTACAACGTGCGAGATCCGCTCGACCTGGCGATCGTCTCCTCGGCGATCACCGGCGCCTGCTTCGGCTTCCTGTGGTGGAACGCCTCGCCGGCACGGATCTTCATGGGCGACACCGGCTCGCTCTCGCTCGGCGCCGCGCTCGCGGGCCTGGCGATCCTCACCCGGACCGAGCTGCTGCTGGTGATCCTCGGCGGCATCTTCGTGCTGGAGACGGTCTCGGTGATGCTGCAGGTCGGCTTCTTCAAGGTCACCAAGGGCCGGCGCATCTTCCGGATGGCGCCGATCCACCACCACTTCGAGATGCTCGGCTGGGAGCAGGTCACCGTGGTGATCCGGTTCTGGATCATCACCGGCCTGTGCGTGGCCACCGGCCTCGGCATCTTCTACGCCGAGTGGGTCTCCCGCCTGTGACCGACGCCCAGGGCCCGGACCCCACCACGCTCGGCCGCGCCGACTCCTGGGAGGGCGTCCGGGTGGTGGTCGCCGGCTTCGGCGCGAGCGGCGCCGCGGCCACCGACAACCTCCTGTTCCTCGGCGCGAGCGTGACCGCGCTCGCCGAGGACGTCGCCCCGGACCTGCTGGAGCGCGCCGAGCTGCTGGAGACCCTCGGCGCGCGGATCGAGCTGCACGCCGGCGCGACCGGGCGGCTGCCCGAGGACGCGGACCTGCTCGTGGTCTCGCCCGGCTTCCGGCCCGACGCGGCGCTGGTCGTCCAGGCCCTGGACCGGGGCCTCCCGGTCTGGGGCGAGGCGGAGCTGGCCTGGCGGCTGCGGGACCCGGCGAGCCCCGCGCCGTGGCTCTGCGTCACCGGCACCAACGGCAAGACGACCACCGTGCAGATGCTGGACTCGATCCTGCGCGCGGCCGGCCTGCGCAGCGTGGCCGCCGGCAACGTCGGGCTGCCGCTGACCGAGGCGGTGATGGACCCGGAGGCCTACGACGTGCTCGCCGTCGAGCTCTCCAGCTTCCAGCTGCACTACGCGGACACGCTCGCCGCCGAGTCCGCGGTCGTGCTCAACGTCGCCGAGGACCACCTCGACTGGTACGACGACGCCGCCGGACTGGGTGGCATGGCGGCCTACGCCGCCGACAAGGGCCGGATCTACGAGGGCGTCTCCGGGGCCTGCGTCTACAACGTCGCCGACCCGGTCACCGAGGAGCTGGTGATGGAGGCCGACGTCGTCGAGGGCGCCCGCGCCATCGGCTTCACCCTCGGCATGCCGGGCGTCGGGATGCTCGGCCTGGTCGAGGACCTCCTGGTCGACCGCGCCTTCATCGAGGAGCGGCAGACCAGCGCGGCCGAGCTGTGCAGCGTCGCCGACCTGGCCTCCTCGGCACCGCACTTCGTGGCCGACGCCCTCGCGGCGGCGGCGCTGGCCCGCGCCCACGGGATCAGCCGCAGCGCGGTCCGCGACGGGCTGCGCTCCTTCACCCCCGACCACCACCGGATCGAGGCCGTCGCCGAGCGCGACGGGATCGCCTGGGTGGACGACTCCAAGGCCAGCAACCCGCACGCCGCGGCGGCCTCGCTGTCGGCGTACGAGCACGTGGTGTGGGTCGCCGGCGGCCTCGCCAAGGGCGCCTCCTTCGACGACCTGGTCACGCGCTGGGGCCCGTCCCTGCGGGCCGCGGTGCTGATCGGCAGGGACCGCGACGTGATCGCCGACGCGCTTTCGCGACACGCTCCCGATGTGCCGGTGATCCTCGTGGACAGCGGTGACACTGACGGGGTAGACGGCGGCGGTGCGGGGGCTCCCCGGGCGCTGATGGACCGCGTCGTCGCGGCGGCCGCCGAGGTGGCCCGCCCCGGCGACACGGTGCTGCTGGCCCCGGGGTGCGCCTCGATGGACCAGTTCGCCGACTACGGGGCCCGCGGCGACGCCTTCGCGGCGGCGGTGCGGGCCAGGATCGGTGAGGACACCGATTGAACCGACGATGAGCTGAGAGACCGGGACGAGGAGGGTCGCCATCACCACCGCGCCACCCGAGCAGTCCCGCCGCCGGCTCGCGCCGGGCACCCCGGCCCGGTCCGGAGCGGTGCGCGCGCCCGCGGCCCGGCGCACCGGCTGGCTGGCCGGCGTCCGCGAGGCGATGGACCGGCCGCTCACCACGTACTACCTGCTGCTGGGCGCCGTCGCGCTGCTGCTCACCATCGGCCTGATCATGGTGCTGAGCGCGTCCAGCGTGTACTCCTACCGCAACCTCGACGACTCCTACGCCGTGGTCCGCCGCCAGCTGATGTGGGTGGCGATCGGCGTGCCGGCCGCCTGGGTCGCCTCCCGCGTGCCGATCCGGCTGATCCGGGCGATGGCCTACCCGGCGTACGTGCTCTCGCTGGTGCTGCTCACGCTGACCGCGCTGGTGGGCGTCGAGGTGAACGGCAACACGAACTGGCTGGCCGTGGGCCCCGTCCAGATCCAGGCCTCCGAGATCGCGAAGCTCTCGCTGGTCATCTGGGCCGCGCACATCCTGGCCGCGAAGGAGCGGCGCTTCGACCGCCTCAACGAGATGCTGGTCCCGGTCTTCCCGGGCATGCTGCTCGCGACCGCGCTGGTCGTGGTCGGCCGCGACCTGGGGACCGCGCTGGTCTTCATCGCGATCCTGCTCGGCATGCTGTGGGCGGTCGGCGCCCCGATGCGGCTCTTCCTGATGATCCTGCTGCC
The DNA here is from genome assembly GCF_040191335.1 of Nocardioides sp. YIM 152588. Classification (NCBI taxonomy): domain Bacteria; kingdom Bacillati; phylum Actinomycetota; class Actinomycetes; order Propionibacteriales; family Nocardioidaceae; genus Nocardioides; species Nocardioides sp. YIM 152588. The sequence goes on from NZ_JBEGDJ010000082.1 coordinate 6,104, forward strand.
GATCGCGTCCGCGGCACTGGCGCTCGCCGCGACCGACGCCGAGCGGCTGGCCCGGATGGCGACCTTCATCAACCCGTTCAACGACTTCGAGAACACCGGCTGGCAGCCCGCCCACGGACTCTTCGCCATGGCCAGCGGCGGCGTCTTCGGGGAGGGCATCGGCCACAGCCAGCAGAAGTGGGGACGGCTCCCCGAGGCCCACACCGACTTCATCTTCGCGGTGCTCGGCGAGGAGCTCGGCCTGGTCGGCACGCTGCTGGTGATCGGCCTCTTCCTGACCATCGCGTACGCCGTGGTCCGCGTGGCGCGGCAGACGACCGACCCGTTCATCCGCTACGCCAGCTTCGGGGTCGCGGTCTGGCTGCTCGGCCAGATGATCATCAACGTCGGCATGGTGCTCGCGCTGCTGCCGGTGATCGGCATCCCGCTGCCGCTGGTCTCCTACGGCGGATCGAGCCTGGTGCCGACCCTGGCGGCGCTGGGCATGGTGATCGGCTTCGCGCGCCGGGAGCCGGCCGCCGCGCGTGCCCTGGCCCAGCGACGGCGAGCCCGCTCGGCCGGGCTCTCGGCCCGCCGGTAGCGTCGTCCCCGCACGGAGCCCGGCCACCGACGATCCACCGACGATCCATCGACGACCCGGCCGGCGACCCAGGTGGACGCAACCGCAGGAAAGGCGGAGACAGCTCGATGAAGGTCTTGTTGGCGGGCGGCGGGACGGCCGGACACACCTCGCCCCTGCTGGCCACGGCCGACGCGCTCCGGCGCGCCGACGCCTCGGTGGAGATCACCTGCCTGGGCACCCCGCGCGGGCTCGAGAACCGCGTGGTGCCCGAGGCCGGCTACCCGCTCGAGCTGGTGCCGCCGGTGCCGCTGCCGCGCAAGCCCGGCAAGGACCTGGCGATGGTGCCGCTGCGGCTGCGGGAGGCCGTCAACGCCGCGGTCGAGGTCGTCGACCGGCTCCGGCCCGACGTCATCGTCGGCTACGGCGGCTACGTGTCGATGCCGGCGTACGCCGCCGCCCGGCGCCGCAAGATCCCCCTGGTGGTCCACGAGCAGAACGCCCTGCCGGGCATCGCCAACAAGGTCGGCGCCCGGCTGGCGACCCGGGTGGCGGTCAGCTTCCCGGACACCCCGCTGCCCAAGGCCGAGTACGTCGGCCTCCCGCTGCGCCGCATGATCGCGACGCTCGACCGCCCCGCCCTCCGGGCCGAGGCGCGCGCCTTCTTCGGGCTCGACCCCGACCTGCCCACCCTCGTCGTCACGGGCGGCTCGCAGGGCGCCCGGCGCCTCAACCAGGCCGTCACCCGCGCCTCCGCGGCGCTCGGCGCCGCGGGCGTGCAGGTGCTGCACGTCGCCGGCCCCGCCGGCCAGGAGGACCCGACCTGGCAGGACCCGGCGGAGACCGGCCGGCCCTACGTGGTGCTGCCGTTCGTGGACCGGATGGACTACGCGATGGCGGCCGCCGACCTGATGATCTGCCGGTCCGGCGCGAACAGCGTCGTCGAGGCCGCCGCCAGCGGCGTCCCCGCGATCTTCGTCCCGCTGCCGATCGGCAACGGCGAGCAGGCCCGCAACGCCCGCCCGGTCGTCGACGCCGGGGGAGCGCTGCTGGTCGACGACGCCGACCTCACCGCCGACTACGTCGCCGACACGGTGCCGCGCCTGCTCGGCGACCCGGACCGGCTCGCCCGGATGGGTCAGGCGTCCGCGTCGCTCGTGCCGCACGACGCCGACGAGCGCCTGGCCGCGCTGATCCTCGAGGTCGGCGGCCGGACCGTGGGGGAGCGACCGTGAGGCTCCCCGTCCCCGAGGTGATCGAGCCCGCCGAGTCGCTCGGCCGGGTGCACTTCGTCGGCATCGGCGGCGCCGGCCTCTCCGGCATCGCCCGGATCATGGCCCGGCGCGGGGTCCCGGTGACGGGCAGCGACGACAACGACACGGCGTTCCTCCGGCCGCTGCGCGAGCTCGACGTGCCGATCCACCTCGGCTACGCCGCCCCGCACGTGGGCGACGCCGACACCCTCGTCGTCACCACGGCCGCCCGCGACGACAACCCGGAGGTGCTGGAGGCGCGCGAGCGCGGGCTGCGGCTGCTGCCCCGCTCGGCCGGCCTGGCCTCGGTGATGCACGGCCAGCGGGTGCTCGCCGTCGCCGGCACCCACGGCAAGACGACCACCACCTCCCTGCTCGCGGTCGCGCTCATCCACGCCGGCGCCGACCCCTCCTACGCCGTCGGCGGCGTGCTGAACGCCACCGGGCGCAACGCCGACCTCGGCGCGGGGGAGTACTTCGTGGCCGAGGCCGACGAGAGCGACGGCGCCTTCCTGGTCTACGACACCCACGCCGCGATCGTGCTCAACGTCGACGCCGACCACCTCGACGTGTGGGGCACGCCCGAGGCCTACGCCGCAGCGTTCGAGGAGTTCGCCGACGGCATCGACACCGACGGCTTCCTGGTCTGCGCCGTCGACGACCCCGGCGGCGCGGCGCTCGCCACCCGGCAGCGCGCCGCCGGCCGCCGGGTCGTCACCGTCGCCGTGGACGCCGCCGCGGCCGACCTGCGGGCGGTGGACCTGCGCGTGGTCGACGGCGGCACCACGTTCGCCGTGGAGCGCACCCGCGACGGTGCCGCCGAGACGCTCGGCGAGGTCGCGCTGCGGATCCCGGGCCGCCACTACGTGGTCGACGCGCTGGCCGCGCTCGCGCTCGGGCTGGAGCTCGGGCTGCCGTTCGCCGAGCTGGCGGCCGGCCTCGGCACGTTCGTCGGCACCGGCCGGCGGATGGAGCCGAAGGGCGTCGTCGGGAGCGGCGACGCGTCGATCCGGGTCTACGACAGCTACGCGCACCACCCCAGCGAGATCCGCGGCGACCTGGAGGCCGCCCGAGCGCTCGCCGGGGAGCACGGGCGGGTGGTCGCCTGCTTCCAGCCGCACCTGGTCTCGAGGACCCGCCTCTTCGGTGCCGGCATGGGCCACGAGCTCGGTGCCGCCGACGAGGTGGTCGTGCTCGACGTCTACGTGGCGCGCGAGGACCCCGACCCCGACGTCACCGGCGCGCTCGTCGCCGACGCCGTGCCGCTGCCCGCCGAGCGGGTGGCGTTCGTGCCCGACCGGGCGGGCGTCGTACCGGAGGCGCTGGCGCGGGTGCGCCCCGGCGACGTGGTGCTGACCCTCGGCGCCGGAGACATCACCGCCCTGGCACCCGTGCTGGTGGCGGCGCTGACGGAGCGGTACGGCGACGGGCGGCACGGCGATGGCTAGGTCGCGCGGGGAGGCCCCGGTCCGCGAGCGCGCCGAGGAGCGGCCCGAGGACCGCTCGCAGGAGCGCGCGCGGCGCCGCTTCGTGCGGCGGCAGTGGGCGCGCCGCTGGCTGACCTGGCGCTACGTCGTCGCCGGCCTCCTCGCCGCGGCGCTGGTCGGCTTCGGCGTCTACGCCGTCTACTTCTCCCCGTGGCTGCGCACCGAGGGCGCCCTCGTGCAGGGCACCGCCCAGCTGAGCGAGCGCGAGGTCCTCGAGGCGGCGGAGGTGCCCACCGGTGGCCCGCTCGCCCTCGTCGACCTGGACGCGATCGCCACCCGCGTCGGCTCGCTGGCCACGGTGCTCTCGGTGGACGTGGCCCGGGAGTGGCCGCACGAGGTGCGGATCGACGTCGTCGAGCGGACCCCGATCGCCGTGGTCGACGGCGGCGACGGCTACCGCCAGGTCGACGACGGCGGCCACACGTTCGGCACCGTGCGCCGGCTCCCGGACGACCTCCCGCTGATCGTGCTCGGCGCGGACGCCGACGACCGGGCGCTCGCCGAGGGCGCGGCGGTGGTCGATGCGCTCGACCCGGTCGTCGCGGCACTGGTCGACCACGTCGAGGTCGACTCGGTCGACCGGATCGACCTGGAGCTGCGCGACGGCCGCCAGGTGCGGTGGGGGAGCGCGGAGCAGGCGGACCAGAAGGCCGAGGTGCTGCTCGCGCTGCTCGACGTCGAGGCGCAGGTCTACGACGTCTCGGTGCCCGGGATGCCGACGACGCGCTGAGCTGATGGGCCGCCCGCCGCCGGTGCCCGGGGTCGTGTGCCCCACGCATCGCCATAGCGGGTCCTCAGGCACACGACCCGCCCCAGCAGCCCGCACACAGAATTCGCATGCGGGCGTCGCGGCGCGGCGTGTCGGCGCGGTTTGCCCCTGAGGTCTGCCTACTGTCGTTCCCACGACGAGGTTGACATAACTATAACCCTCAGCCTGAGGGTAAGGGTTGAGACCGAGTCGTCACCCGCCGCAGGGGTCGCACGCCGGCCGCTGCACCCCAGATCTCCTTCCCGGATCTCCCCGAACACCTACGCACCCCCCCAAACGAGAGGTGAAGCCGCCGTGGCAGCTGCACAGAACTACCTGGCCATCATCAAGGTGGTGGGCATCGGTGGCGGCGGGGTCAACGCCGTCAACCGGATGATCGAGGTCGGCCTCAAGGGCGTCGAGTTCATCGCCATCAACACCGACGCCCAGGCGCTGCTGATGAGCGACGCCGACGTCAAGCTCGACATCGGACGCGAGCTGACCCGCGGCCTCGGTGCCGGCGCCAACCCGGACGTGGGCGCCAAGGCGGCCGAGGACCACGCCGAGGAGATCGAGGAGGTGCTCAAGGGCGCCGACATGGTCTTCGTGACCGCCGGCGAGGGCGGCGGCACCGGCACCGGCGGCGCGCCCGTCGTCGCGCGGATCGCCCGCTCGCTGGGCGCGCTGACCATCGGTGTGGTCACCCGCCCCTTCCAGTTCGAGGGCGCGCGCCGCAAGAAGTCGGCGGACGAGGGCATCGAGCGTCTCCGCGAGGAGGTCGACACCCTCATCGTCATCCCGAACGACCGGCTGCTGCAGATCTCCGACCGCAACGTGTCGGTGATGGACGCCTTCCGCCAGGCCGACCAGGTGCTCCTCCAGGGTGTCTCCGGCATCACGGACCTGATCACCACCCCCGGCCTGATCAACGTCGACTTCGCCGACGTCAAGGCCGTCATGAGCAACGCCGGCTCGGCGCTGATGGGCATCGGCTCGGCCCGCGGCGAGGACCGCGCGGTCGCCGCGGCCGAGATGGCGGTGAGCAGCCCGCTGCTCGAGGCCTCCATCGACGGCGCCCACGGTGTGCTGCTCTCGATCGCCGGCGGCTCCGACCTCGGCATCTTCGAGATCAACGAGGCCGCCGCGATGGTGGCCGACGCCGTCCACGCCGACGCCAACATCATCTTCGGCACGATCATCGACGACGCGCTCGGCGACGAGGTGCGGGTCACCGTGATCGCCGCGGGCTTCGACGGTGGTACGCCGAAGCGCCGCGAGGAGGGCTCCAGCCTCCGTCGTGAGTCCCGCCCGGCCGCCGCCCCGGAGGAGACCCGCGCCGCCGCCGGTGCCGTGGCCTCCCGCCGCGAGGAGGCGCCGCGCCGCGCCCCCGAGCAGGCCGCGCCCGCCCC
>NZ_JBEGDJ010000083.1:0-11004 GCF_040191335.1 Nocardioides sp. YIM 152588
GCGGCGCTGCACGCAGCCCGGCTCGCCGCCGACGCGCAAGCGTCGGCGTTCGTTCGTCCACCCGCACCCCGAGCTCAGTTCCCCAACGAGTGTGTCCCGACGGGCGAGCCCGGCGCTGGCGGCCTCGGCCGCGGTCGGGGCGGCGCTGACGATCGGCGCGGACGTGGTCGGGCAGCACGCGCTGGGTCCGGTGACGGCGCCGGTGGGCGTGGTGACCGGGCTGGTCGGGGCGCCGTACCTGCTCCTGCTGCTGGCGCGCAGCGAACGAGAGGGGCGCTGAGATGGACGCTGAGATGAGGAGCCGACGATGAGCACTGCGATCACCGCCGAGGGCGTCGTCCTCGGCTACCGGGGCCGCCCGGTCATCGACGGCCTCGACCTCGAGCTGCCGCCGGGCAGGGTGACCGCCATCGTCGGTCCCAACGCCTGCGGCAAGTCGACGCTGTTGCGCGGCCTGGCCCGCCTGCACCCGCTCCGGGGTGGCCGGGTCACCGTCGACGGGCGCGACGCCCACGCGCTCTCGCGTCGCGAGCTGGCCCGCCTGATCGGCGTGCTGCCGCAGTCCTCGGTCGCGCCCGACGGGGTCCGGGTGGCCGAGCTGGTCGCCCGGGGTCGGTACCCGCACCAGGGCTGGTTCGGGCGGCACACCAGCGACGACGACGCGGTGGTGATGCGGTCGCTGGAGGCCACCGGCGTGGCCGACCTGGCCGAGCGGCGGCTCGAGGAGCTCTCGGGCGGCCAGCGGCAGCGCGTCTGGATCGCGATGGTGCTGGCCCAGGAGACCAGCGCCGTGCTGCTCGACGAGCCGACCACGTACCTGGACGTCACCCACCAGATCGAGCTGCTGGACCTGCTGGCCGACCTCAACGCGGAGCGGGGGAGCACGGTGGTGATGGTCCTCCACGAGCTCAACCACGCGGCCCGGTACGCCGACCACGTGGTCGTCATGTCGGCGGGACGGATCGTCGGGCAGGGCGCGCCCGCCGACGTGCTGACCGAGGAGACGGTGCGCACCGCGTTCGGCCTGGACGCGGCCGTCGTGGCGGACCCGGTGACCGGAGGGCCGCTCGTGGTCCCGCGCGGTCGTCCGCGTCGCGGACCCCTCACCACTCGGCGATAGAAGTTAGGTTAGGCTTGGCTTACCAATTCCGAGCCTGAAGGAGATTCGCGTGCGCACGACACGTGGCTTCCGCCGTACCACCGCCGTCGTCGCCGGTCTGGTGTCCACCCTCGCCCTGGCCGCCTGCGGATCCGAGGACGCCGAGACCGACGCGGGCACGACCGCCGGTGAGGCCGCCGACGTCTTCCCGATCACCCTCGAGAACGTCTACGGCGAGACCACCATCGAGTCCGAGCCGACCCGCGTCGCCACCTGGGGCTGGGGCTCCACCGAGGCTGCGATCGCCGCCGGGGTCTTCCCGGTCGCGGTCGGCGAGCAGGTGTGGACCGCCGGCGAGGGCAACCTCCTGCCGTGGGTCGAGGAGGCCTACGACGAGGCCGGCGTCGAGCACCCGGTCGTCATCAACGACGACGCCGGTGGCGCCGAGATCCCCTACGAGGAGTTCATCGCCGCCACGCCCGACCTGATCGTGGCGCCGTACTCCGGCATCACCGAGGAGCAGTACGAGCAGCTCTCGGAGATCGCCCCCGTGGTCGCCTTCACCGAGGGCCCCTGGACGACGCCGTGGGACGAGACCATCCGCCTCACCGCCACCGCGCTGGGCCGGGAGGAGCAGGGCGAGGAGATCCTCGACGAGATCCACGCCTACATGGCAGAGGAGGCCGAGGCGCACCCCGAGTTCGAGGGCAAGACCGTCGCCGGCATCTGGGCGGCGCCGACCACCCTCTCGGTCTACACCGGCGCGGACCCGCGGGTCGGCGTGCTGACCGAGCTCGGCTTCGAGGTCGCCCCGAGCGTGGCCGAGCTGGACACCTCCGACGGCGGCTTCTACTTCGACCTGAGCTGGGAGAAGGCAGACGCGCTGGCGTCCGACGTGCTCGTCAGCTACCACTCCACCCAGGACGAGGCCGACGCCATGCTGACCGACAAGAAGGCGCTGACCATCCCCGCGGTGGAGGCCGGCAACGTGGCCCAGATGGTCGGCCCGGCCAACGTCTCCTCGGTGTCGCCGCCGACCGCGCTGAGCTTCCAGTGGGAGCAGGGCATGCCGGCCCTGGTCGAGAAGCTCGCCGAGGCGCTCCAGGACTGATCGAGGACCGATCGAGGACTGAACCAGGCATCCGCGCTCGCCGCGCGGAGAAGCCGCGACGGACCCCCGGCCGACCGGCCGGGGGTCCGTTCGTCCGCCCGCCGCGCCGCGTTTGGCTCACCCGGTACGGCGGCCGCCCGGCGTACCCCTAGGCTGCACTCATGGGCAAGCAGGAAGACTTCGTTCTCCGCGCTCTCGAGGAGCGTGACGTCCGGTTCGTCCGGCTCTGGTTCACCGACGTGCTCGGGTTCCTGAAGTCGGTCGCGGTGGCGCCGGCCGAGCTGGAGGGCGCGTTCTCCGAGGGCATCGGCTTCGACGGTTCGGCGATCGAGGGGTTCGCCCGGGTCTACGAGGCGGACATGCTGGCGCTGCCGGACCCGACCACGTTCCAGATCCTGCCGTGGCGCAGCTCCGAGGGCCCGGCCACGGCCCGCATGTTCTGCGACATCGTGATGCCCGACGGCTCGCCGTCCTACGCGGACCCGCGCAACGTGCTGAAGCGGACCCTGGCCAAGGCCGCCGACCAGGGCTTCACCTTCTACACCCACCCCGAGGTCGAGTTCTACCTCTTCCGCGACGTCCCCGAGCCCGGCGCGGACCCGGTGCCGGTCGACCGCAGCGGGTACTTCGACCACACCGCGCACTCCTTCGGCTCCGACTTCCGCCGCGAGGCGATCACGATGCTCGAGGCGATGGGCATCTCGGTCGAGTTCAGCCACCACGAGGCCGGCCCCGGCCAGCAGGAGATCGACCTGCGGTACGCCGACGCGCTCTCCACCGCGGACAACATCATGACCTTCCGGACGGTGATCCGTGAGGTCGCGCTGAGCCAGGGCATCTGGGCGACCTTCATGCCCAAGCCGTTCACCACCCACCCCGGCTCCGGCATGCACACCCACGTGTCGCTGTTCGAGGGCGACCAGAACGCCTTCTACGAGGCCGGCGCCGAGTACCAGCTCTCCAAGACCGGACGCCAGTTCATCGCCGGCATCCTGCGGCACGCGAACGAGATCAGCGTCGTCACCAACCAGTGGGTCAACTCCTACAAGCGGATGATGTTCGGCGGCGAGGCGCCGTCCTACATCTGCTGGGGCCACAACAACCGCTCCGCGATGGTGCGGGTGCCGATGTACAAGCCGCACAAGGGTCAGTCGACCCGCATCGAGCTGCGCACCATCGACGCCGCCTGCAACCCCTACCTGGCCTACGCGGCGGTCCTCGCCGCCGGCCTCAAGGGCATCGAGAACGACTACGAGCTGCCGCCCGAGGCCGAGGACGACGTCTGGGCCCTGACCGAGCGGGAGCGCCGCTCCATGGGGATCGAGCCGCTGCCGCGCAACCTCAACGAGGCGATCGGCATCGCGGAGAACTCCGAGCTCCTGGCCGAGACGCTGGGGGAGCAGGTCTTCGACTTCTTCCTGCGCAACAAGCGAGCCGAGTGGGACGAGTACCGCGGCCAGGTGTCCGCCTTCGAGCGGGACCGGATGCTGCCCGTGCTGTGAGCCCGGTGAGCCCGGTGAGTCCCGACGGGGCCGTCCTCGTCGCCCAGCACGAGGAGGCGTGCCCGCCGCACCTCCTCGGCGACTGGCTCGTGCGCGCGGGCCTGCGGCTCGACGTACGGCGCCTGCACGCGGGCGACACCCTGCCGGCCGACCTCTCCGGGCACCGCGGCCTCGTCGTGCTCGGCGGGGCTCCGGGGGCGTACGACGACGACGCGCTGCCGTGGCTACCTCACCTGCGGGGGCTCGTGCGGTCCGCCGTGGCCACCCGGCTGCCGACGCTCGGGATCTGCCTCGGCCACCAGGTGATCGCGGTGGCCCTGGGTGGCCGGGTCGTGCCCAACCCGCGCGGCGGGATGGTCGGTGTCCGCGACGTCGGCTGGCTCGAGGGTGTCGCCCGGGACCCGCTCCTCGGCCGGTTGCCCGCGCCCCCCGGCCGCGTCCTGCACTGGAACCACGACGTCGTCGTCGAGCTCCCTGAGGGCGCGGAGGCGCTGGCGGCGACACCCGACGGCGAGATCCAGGCGGCGCGCTTCGCGCCGACCGCCTGGGGCATCCAGGCCCACCCCGAGTCCGACGAGGCGCTGGCCGTCATCTGGGCCCACAGCGAGCCGAGCCCGTACGCCGACGCCGCGGTCCGTGGGATCGCGGCCGAGCAGGAGGCGATCGCCGCCGCCTGGTGCGGACTCGGCCCCGCGTTCGCCGAGCTGGTGAACGCGCCGTCGACGGAGCCGGCGCGGTGATCCGCCCGACGATCCGGACCGAGCTGGTGCGGCTCGGCTTCTCCGACACCGAGCGGGCGCAGCAGGACCTCGCCGAGCTCGGCGCCCCCGGCCGGGAGCTGCTCGCGATCTTCGGCCTGGTCGCCGACCCCGACGCGGCGCTCACCTCGCTGGCGGCGCTCGCCGGGGTGGTGGAGGACCGCGACGAGTTCCTCGGCGCGGTCTGCGGCGACGAGGGACTGGCCATGCGCCTGCTCTCGGTCCTCGGCGCCAGCGTCGCGCTCGCCGACCACCTGCTCGTCCACCCCGACCACTGGCGCGAGCTGCGGGACCCGACGCTGGGCTCCACCCGGGCGCCGGCGTTCGCGCTGCGCAACGCGTTGCTCGCCGCCGTCGGCGCGGACCCCGGCGCCGAGGCGCCCGCCGCCACGCTGCCCGACCGCGACGCGGTCGACGGGCTGCGGGTCGAGTACCGGCGCCACCTGCTGCGGCTGGCCGCGCGCGACCTGGCCCACCACATCCCGGTCGACGATGTGGCCGCCGAGCTCGCCGACCTGGCGGCCGGCACCCTGGAGGCGGCCCTCGCGATCGCCCGCGCCCGGGTCGGCCCCGAGGACTCCGCCACCGTACGTCTGGCCGTGGTCGCGATGGGCAAGTGCGGCGGCCACGAGCTGAACTACGTCTCCGACGTCGACGTGATCTTCGCCCACGAGGCCACCGACCCCGATGCGGACGCCGTCGCGGTGGCGGCCGCGGGCCGCGTCGCCGCCAAGCTGGCCGCCCAGCTGATGCAGGTCTGCTCCGACCAGACCGCCGAGGGCACCATCTGGCCCGTCGACGCCAACCTGCGGCCCGAGGGCAAGGCGGGGCCGCTGAGCCGGACGCTGGCCAGCCACCGCGGCTACTACGAGCGCTGGGCCGACCCCTGGGAGTTTCAGGCGCTGCTCAAGGCGCGTCCCGTCGCCGGCGACCTGGCGCTGGGGCGCGACTTCGTGGAGATGGTCTCCCCGATGGTGTGGTCCGCCGCGGACCGCGAGGGGTTCGTCGACGCCGCCCGCGCGATGCGCCGCCGGGTGCTCGACCACATCCCCGCCAAGGACGCCGACCGCGAGCTCAAGCTCGGCGCCGGCGGGCTGCGCGACGTCGAGTTCGCGATCCAGCTGCTGCAGCTGGTGCACGGCCGCGCCGACGACGCGATCCGGCCCCCGACCACGCTCAGCGCGCTGGCCCGGCTCACCGAGGGCGGCTACGTCGGGCGCTCCGACGGCGAGCAGCTGCACCGCGCCTACGCCTTCCTCCGGCAGCTCGAGCACCGCATCCAGCTCTACCGCCTCCGGCGTACCCACCTGGTGCCGACGGACGAGGCGTCGCTGCGGCGGCTCGGCCGCAGCCTGGGGATGATGAAGGAGCCGGTCGCGGCGCTCGACCGGCTCTGGGAGCACCACCGGCGCGAGGTCAGCCGGCTGCACCAGAAGCTCTTCTACCGCCCCCTGCTGACCGCGGTCGCGCAGATCCCCGGCGACGGCGTGCGACTCTCCTCGGAGGCCGCCGAGGCGCGCCTCGCGGCGCTCGGGTACGCCGACCCGCGGGCCGCGCTGCGCCACCTCGAGGCCCTGACCAACGGCGTCAGCAGGGCCGCGTCGATCCAGCGGGCGCTGCTGCCGGCGATGCTGCAGTGGCTCGCCGAGTGCGCGGACCCCGACGCCGGCCTGTTCGGCTTCCGGCGGCTCAGCGAGGCGCTGGGGCGGAGCCCGTGGTTCCTCGGCACGCTGCGCGACGAGGGGGAGGCCGCCGACCGGCTGGCGCACCTGCTCGGCACCTCGAGGTACTGCACCGACCTGCTCGAGCGCGAGCCCCAGGGCGTCCGCCTGCTGGCCGGCGACCTCGCGCCGGTCGGCGCCGCGCCGCTGTGTGAGGAGATGCTGGCCACCGCCCGCCGACAGGAGGACGCGGCCAGGTCCGTGCGGGCGATCCGCGGCGTACGTCGCCGGGAGCTGCTGCGCGTCGCGGCCGGCGACGTGCTCGGGCTGATCGACGTCGCCGACGTCGGGTTCGCGCTGTCCCGGCTGACCGACGCCACCCTGGAGTCGACGCTGCAAGTGGCGGGGGAGTCTGTCCGCGCCGAGCGCGGGCTGGACGAGGCGCCGACGGCGATCGCGATGGTCGCGATGGGCCGGTACGGCGGCTTCGAGCTCTCCTACGGCTCCGACGCCGACGTGCTGTTCGTGCACGACCCCTACCCGGGCGCCGACCCGCAGGTCGCGGGGTCCTACGCGAAGGCCGTCGCCGAGATGGTGCGCGCGACCCTCGCGGTCCCCGGGCCGGACCCCGCCCTCGTGGTCGACGCCGACCTGCGCCCCGAGGGGCGCCAGGGGGCGCTGGTGCGCACCCTGGAGGCCTACGGCGCCTACTACGCGAAGTGGTCGAAGGTGTGGGAGGCCCAGGCGCTGCTCCGCGCCGACGCGGTCGTCGGCGACGAGCACCTGCGGCGACGGTTCACCGCGCTGATCGACCCGCTGCGCTACCCGGACGGCGGGCTGAGCACCTCCGACATCCAGGAGGTGCGCCGGATCAAGGCCCGCGTCGAGACCGAGCGGCTGCCCCGGGGAGCGGACCCCGCCACCCACCTCAAGCTGGGGCGCGGCGGCCTCGCCGACATCGAGTGGACCGTCCAGCTGCTGCAGCTGCGCCACGGCGCCCGCCACGAGGGCCTGCGGACGGCGCAGACCCTCGCCGCCCTGACCGCCGCGGCCGAGGCCGGGCTGCTGGCGGAGGAGGACGCGGACACGCTGACCGCGTCGTGGCGGATGGTCAGCAGGATCCGCAACGCCGTCCTGCTCGCCCGCGGCAAGGCCGGCGACCAGCTGCCGCGCGGCCTCGTCGAGCGCCGCGCCGTGGCCGGGATCATGGGGTACCGACTGGACGAAACAGACGCCCTTGTCAACGACTACCTACGCACCACCCGACGGGCAAAAGCGGTGGTGGACCGCGTTTTCTGGGAGTAGACGACGACACCCTGGGGTCGGGTCTTCCATCCTGGGCAGGGTGTGTCATGATGGGTCACGTCGGGCCGCGACCGACCCCCCCAGAGGTCGCGGCCCGGCGCTCGTTTTGGATGGGCCGAGCCTGTCGCTCGCTGCGCTCGCGCCATGCTGCCGGCCGCGCGGTCGAGCGCTTCTCGGGGCCGGGTTCGCTGGCGGCCTGCGGCGGCCGCGCGCGGAGAAGCTTCGCTCGCGCCGTCCGGTCGCTTCGCTCCCTCCCGGCTCTCGCTGCGCGTTCCCCGCGCTGGCGGCCGTCACTTCTTTGGGCCGGTGGTGGGCGCCCGGTGGTGGGTGCCCGGTGGGCGGTCGGTGGTTGAGGTGCGAGCGCAGCGAGCCTCGAAGCCACCCCCGCAGTGAGTCGGCAGGAACTTTCTTCCGACTCGGGGCGGGGGCCGGGCTCGGCGGTTGGGTCGTGTGCCTGAGGCATCGGCATCGCGGGGCGTGGGGCACACGACCGCCCCCGCCGCTCGGCCGGTGCCGGCGTGGGTCGGGACAACGGCACGTCCACGCTCCCCAAATCGAACAGGTGTTCGATCCACGGGTAGGCTCCGAGCATGGAGCAGCAACCGGCGCGTCGGACGCCGCCGGTGCACGTGTGGGTGGACACCACCATGCGCTGGGGGCCCAGCTCGCTGCCCGGGATCCTGCTCACGTGGCGCCGCACCACGCCTCGCGAGGGGGTCGTGGTGTGGCAGGGGCTGTGCGTCTTCGCGCTGGTGCCGCCGCCGCGCTCGCCGGGTGACCTGGTGGTCTACCAGCAGTGGGTCGACGCCGCTCACATTCAGCCGATGGCGGCGCAGGACCCGCCGAGGGCGCGCGGCTGAGCTCGCGGCTGGGCCCGCGGCGTACGGGGTGTCAGAGCCCTTCGCGGCCGTGCGGCGTGAGCCAGACGGCGGGCTCCGGGCCGCGGGGCACGATCCCGGTCGGGTTGATGTCCTCGTGGACCACGTAGTAGTGCCGCTTGATCTGGTCGAAGTCGATGGTCTCGCCGAAGCCGGGCGTCTGGAACAGGTCGCGGGCGTAGCCCCACAGCGCCGGCATCTCGGTCAGCTTGTTCCGGTTGCACTTGAAATGGCCGTGGTAGACCGCGTCGAAGCGGACCAGCGTGGTGAACAGGCGGACGTCGGCCTCCGTGATCGCCTCGCCCATCAGGTAGCGGCGGTCGGTCAGCCGCTCCTCGAGCCAGTCCATCGTCGACCAGAGGCGCTCGTACGCCGCGTCGTAGGCCTCCTGCGAGCCGGCGAAGCCGCAGCGGTAGACGCCGTTGTTGAGCTCGGTGAAGATCCGCTGCATCACCTCCTCCATCTCGGGGCGCACGGCGTCCGGCCACAGGTCCGGTGCGTCCGGGCGGTGGTGGTCGCGCCACTCGAAGAAGAGGTCGTGGGTGATCCACGGGAAGTCGTTGGTGACCACGGCGCCGGTCGGCACGTCGACCATCGCGGGCACGGTGATCCCGCGCGGGTAGGCCGCCTCGCGGGCGAAGTACGCCTCCTGGAGGCGCTCGTAGCCGAGCACCGGGTCCACGCCGCCGGGGTCGAGGTCGAAGGTCCAGCTGCGCGCGTCGTGGGTCGGGCCGGTCAGGCCCATCGAGATGACGTCCTCGAGGCCGAGCAGCCCGCGCACGATGATCGCCCGGTTGGCCCAGGGGCAGGCGCGGGCGGCGATCAGGCGGTAGCGCCCCGGCTCGACCGGCCAGGTCGGCACGTCGAGGTCGTGGCCGCCGTACGCGTCCCGGGAGCGGCCGTGCTCGGCCGTGATGCGGTCGGGGACGTACTGCATGTCCCGCGTGTAGGCCTTGCCCTGCTCGGTGTAGGTCGGCACCCGAAGCCCCCCGGGGGTTGGTTGAATCGTCTACTAATTCTAGAGGGGCGGGGCAACGCGGTGGGAGATCGTCCGACGGGTGAGCAACGACACGTCGCGGCGCCGTGGTGTCGATGGCGGTGCTGGAGCGGTACGCCGATAGCCTGGGGCGTCAGCTCGTTCGGGTCCCACCGCGGGTTGAGCGCAACGTCGCAGCGATCTCCGCCCAGACCGGCATCGACGCTCCGTGCGCAGCCTCCGCCGCCCGGCGGGCACAGGCTCCGGTGGGGCACGACGCAAGGAACGCCTGACGCCATGACCTCCTTCACCGATCTCGGCCTGCCCACCTCCCTCGCGGCGGTGCTCGAGCAGCGTGGGATCACCACCCCGACCCCGATCCAGGCGGCGACGCTGCCGGACGCGCTCGCCGGCCGCGACGTGCTCGGCCGCGGCCGCACGGGCTCGGGCAAGACCTACGGCTTCCTGCTGCCGCTGGTGGCCCGCCTCTCCGGCGGTGCCGCGGCCAAGCCGGGCCGCCCGCGCGCCCTGATCCTGGCGCCCACCCGCGAGCTGGTCGGCCAGATCGAGGAGTCGCTGGTCCCGCTCGCGCAGGCCACCGGCCTCACCTCGCGCACCATCTTCGGCGGTGTCGGCCAGAAGCCGCAGGTCGACGCGCTCAAGCGCGGCGTCGACATCCTCATCGCCTGCCCCGGCCGGCTCGAGGACCTGATCGGCCAGGGGCACTGCAGCCTCGCGTCGATCGACATCACCGTGCTCGACGAGGCCGACCACATGGCCGACCTCGGGTTCCTGCCGTCGGTGCGGCGCCTGATGGGCCAGACCCCGCGCGAGGGTCAGCGGCTGCTCTTCTCGGCCACCCTGGACGGCGGCATCGACGTCCTGGTCAAGCGCTTCCTCTCCCAGCCGGTGACCCACCAGGCCGACTCCGTGCAGTCGCCGGTGGCGACCATGAGCCACCACGTGCTGCACGTCGACCGCGAGCACCGGCTGCCGATCCTGCTCGACCTGGCCAGCGCGCCGGGCCGCACGGTGGTCTTCACCCGGACCAAGTACGGCGCCAAGGCGCTCGCCCGCCAGCTCAACAAGAACGGCGTGCCGGCCGTCGAGCTGCACGGCAACCTCGGTCAGAACGCCCGCACGCGGAACCTCGCCGCGTTCCACGAGGGTCGCGCCTACGCGCTCGTCGCGACCGACATCGCCGCCCGCGGCATCCACGTCGACGACGTCTCCCTGGTGGTCCACGCCGACCCGCCGGCCGAGCACAAGGCCTACCTGCACCGCTCGGGACGCACCGCGCGCGCCGGCGCCGAGGGCACCGTGGTCACCCTGATGACCAGCGACCAGCGCAACGACGTGCGCGACCTGACCCGCGCGGCCGGCATCTCGCCGACCACCACCCGGATCCAGGGCAGCAGCCACCCGGTGCTCGAGGAGCTGGCCCCCGGCGAGCGCTCCCGCCCGGGCGCGCTCGAGATCGCGGCGCCGGCCCAGGGCGGTTCCGGCTCGGCCGGCTCCGGCCGCTCCGGCGGCGGTCGGTCGCGCTCGCGGGGCAAGGGCAACGGCCAGGGCGGCTCGGGCGCCCAGCGCCCGTCCGGCAACCGCGGCGGCTCGGCCGCCGGATCGCGCGCAACCTCTCCCACCTGCTGATCGACGAGTCGCACGTCGCCGAGGTCGCCGACCCCGCCGGCGGCTCCTACCTGGTCGAGACGTC
>NZ_JBEGDJ010000084.1:0-10655 GCF_040191335.1 Nocardioides sp. YIM 152588
CGGCCAAGGGCGACCGGGTCTCGGTGTTCAACCAGATGACCGAGACGCACCGGGTCCGCGACCTGGCGAAGATGATCTCCGACCGCACCGGCGTCGCCGTGTCCAACCTCCCCAACCCGCGCAACGAGGCCGACGAGAACGACCTGCACGTCGCCAACGACCGGTTCCTGCACCTCGGGCTCACGCCGATCACGCTCAGCGAGGGCCTGATGGAGGAGGTCACCGAGATCACCCGCAAGTACGCCGACCGCTGCGACCGGAGCAAGATCCCCTGCGTCTCGGTCTGGAGCAAGGACGCCGCGGCCGCGAGGGCAGCGGAGGACGTCGCACGATGACCGACGCCGGGCCGTCGGTCACCCGGCGCGCCATCAAGGAGGGCTTCCCCCACCGGAACCTCAAGTCCACGATCATCCCGCTCCCCGACTTCGGCGTCGTCTACGTGAAGAACCCGAAGGCGGCGTGCTCGACGCTCCTGCTGTGGCTCGACCGGATCCACACCAACGACTTCGAGCACGAGTTCGGCAACATGCACACCCAGCACCGCCTCCCGCTGGTGACCGACGTCGGCTGGCCGGAGGTCTCCCGGATGCTGTCCGGGTCGGCCTACCGCTTCACGTTCGTCCGCAACCCGGTGCGCCGGTTCGAGTCGGCGTACTGGGACAAGATCGTGCACTCGCGCCAGTGGCGGCCGGAGGTGCAGCGCGTCCTCGGCCTCCCCGAGGACGAGGACTCCTCGCTCACGTTCGAGCAGTTCCTGGACGCGGTCGAACAGCAGTCCCCGGCCGAGATGAACCCGCACTGGCGTCCCCAGCACCTCAACCTGTTCCACCCGCTGGTCACCTACGACAGGGTCGGCAGGCTGGAGTCGTTCGACGCCGACCTCGAGAGGATCCGCGAGGAGGCGGGGCTCCCGAAGGTGCCGCTGGGCGTCCGCAACACCTCGAAGCACAAGGACGGCACCAGCGTGTACGACGGGCGGCCGGACCTGGTCCGCCGGGTCGAGCAGGTCTTCGCGGCCGACTTCGAGATCTACGGCTACTGACGCGACGTGTCCGGGTCCGCCCCGGCGGCCCCGGACGCGTCCGCGTCGGTCGGCGACGGCCGCGCCGCCTCGCACGCCGAGATCACGCGCCCGACGTAGTCGAACACCTCGCTGCCCGTCGGCGGCGTCGCGGCCGCGCGCGGCGCCGCGCCGAACCGCAGCCCCGGCACCGGCTCGGCGAACCACTCCGCCTCGATCCGCTCGTTGACCGGCTCGCACAGCTCCCGGATCTCCCGGCGGGTGTCGGCCGACATCAGCTCGAGGTCACCGGCCGGGGCCAGGTCGTAGATCGACCGGGCCACCCGGGTGCGGAGGTCGCGGTCCTCGAACCGGTAGGCGTTGAGGATCCGCAGCCCCAGCGTGTCGATCCCGCGCACGCTGTCGTAGCGCGGCGGCGTGAAGGCGGCGAGCCGGTCGTGGACCGGCCCCCGGACGCCGGCGACCTCGAGGACGCGTCGGCTGATCGCCGCCCCCTCGCGCAGGTCGTCGTAGGACAGGGCGTGGAAGTTCTCGGCGCCGACCAGGTCCCGCCAGCGCGCGAACCGCGCGTGGTAGTCGAGCAGCTCCGGCCCGCGGTCCCGGACGAACTCGTCGAGGGAGCGGGTCTCGCGGTTGGCGTACTGGTCGACGATCTGCTTGTAGTAGCTCTCGACCCATGCGTCCTGGCGCCGCAGCACGAGGACCACCTTGACCCCGCCGAAGCCCGAGAACCGGGCGAGGAGCTGGTCCGGCGTCGGCCCGCCGGTCGGGCGCCCGAACTCCTCCGAGGAGATCAGGACCGTCGAGACCGACGCGGGCAGCTCCTCCAGCAGCGCGGCCCGCAGCGCCCGGTGGCGGACGCGGGGCCTCGCGAACAGGGTGTGCCCCGACTGCGCACCCTCCCGGGTCCGGGGCCGGTCCCCGACCGGGATGCCCGTGGTCGGGTAGAGCACCCCCGCGTCCAGCAGCTCGGCGCGGTGCGCGCTCCAGAGCCCCTGCAGGTAGGTCGTGGCGGTCTTGTGGAGCCCGACGTGCAGGACCAGCGTGACGTCCTTCGCACGCCGCGGGGTCATGCGCCCGCGCCGGTGCCGCGCTCGGGAGCGGGGAGCCGCCCGCGGCCGGAGCGCAGGTCCCGGATCCGGTCGACCGCGAGCGCCGGCAGCGAGCGGGTGAGCGAGCGCCGCTGCTTGCTCTCCATCATCAGCGACGAGTCGCGGCGCCGCTTGAAGATGATCGTGTCGGGCACCACCACGTGGCGCCACCCGCGCTCGAGGGTCTCCACGGCGAACTGCCAGTCCTGGTAGGAGAGCCCGTTCGGGATGTCCCGGTGCACGTAGGGCACGTCGAGGTGTGCCTCGCGCGGCGTCAGGCAGAGCGAGTCGTAGCAGTTGCGCAGCGCCAGGAAGTAGGGCGTGAACAGCTCCGAGTCCGAGTCGACGTTGTGCAGGACCGCACGCACGCCGTCGAAGATCATGTTGACCTCCGGGTGGGCGATCACCCGCTCGCCCCGCTCCTCGGCCGCCACCAGGGCGGCGACGCCCTCGGCCAGCCAGTTCTCGCTGAACAGGTCGTCGCTGTCGAGGAACGCGACGAACCGGCCGTCCAGGCGCGGGACCAGGGCGTTGCGCACCCGGCCCAGGTCGCCCTCGGTCATCACCCAGCGCTCCCAGTGGTCGAACGCCGGCTGGTTGAAGTAGGCGGTGGTCGCCTCGGTCGCCCGGTCGAGCGCGATCACGGTCTGCACGGTGAAGCCGCGGGCGCGCGCGGCGGCGACGGCGAGGTCGGCCGAGTGCATCGTCGGCCCGCACACCAGCGTCTCGTTGTGGGCGGTCACCACCAGGGAGAGGTCAGTCATCCTGCGCGGCCCCCTTCGGCTCGTCGCGGTCCGTGGGCGGGGCGGGCTCCTCGCCGAGCAGCAGCCCGGCGGCGGCCTCGGCGAAGCGGTCGACCGACCGCTCGGCCAGCAGCCTGGCCCGCAGCCGGCCCGCGCGCTCCCGCGCCGCCTCCGGCGCCTCGAGCACCGAGCGGAGCGCGCGCACGTAGGCGTCCGCGCCGGCGGTCTCCGCCACCGGCCACGCGTCGTCGTCGCCGAGCACCTCCCCGGTGCCGCCGACCCGGGTGCCCACGACCGGGACCCCGGCCGCGCCGACCTCGAGCAGCTGGTGCGGCACGCCGTCCCAGCGCGCCGTGTGCAGCCACGCGTCGGCCTCCTCGAGGGGCAGGCCGGCCGTGACGGACGGGCCGGCCTCGAGCACGACGTTCGGCGGCAACGGGCCGCCGGGCGCGCGACCGTCCACCCACACCCGGAAGTCGACGTCCGGCATCGCCGTCGCGATCTCCAGCAGAGCCTCGACGCGACGCTGCCGTCCCCACGACCCCGCCCAGAAGACCTGGGGCCGGGCGTCCGCCGCGCGGGCGACGGGGACCACCGGTGCCGGCACCGGGTCGATCGGCGAGCGCAGCAGGTGGATCCGCTCCCGGTCCCCGGCCGGCACCTGGTAGGTGGCGTCCAGGTGGTCGCGGAAGTGGGCGTTGTCGGTGATGACGCCGGCGATCCGGTCGAACGTCCGGTAGAAGTAGTGCGGCGCCCAGCCGTCCCACGTCCCCATCGGGGTCTGCTCGTTCCCGCTGAGGCAGAGGAAGAGCCGCTCGGACGCCGACAGGGCGAGCGTGTAGGTCCGCATCGCGCGGAAGAGCAGGCGCGAGCGGACGTTGACGATCGCGTCGGCGTGGAAGGTGCGCAGGAGCGTCACCAGCGTCTGCTCCGCCTCCGCCTGGCGGACCTCCTCGTCCTCGCCCGGCAGGTCGCGCAGGTAGCGCGCGAGGTCCACCTGGCGCACGCCGGGCGGGTGCCGGTCGAAGGGCTTCGCGATGCTGTCGTCGGTGTGGATCACCACGATCTCCGACGGGTCGACGTGCCGGGCCAGGGCGTGGGTCAGGTGGCCCTCGACGCCGAGGTCCGGTGCCCGGCGGGCGCGGTTGACCACGAGGACCACGCGCGCACGGCGGAACCCCGCGGCCTCGTGGGAGCGGTGCAGCGCCGACATCCCCGCCACCACGTCCGGGGTCGTCAACGGGAACAGCAGCGACCGGGTGACGGCCGGCCACGCCGCGCCGACCAGCGGCTCGATCTCCGCGGCGCGGGCCACCATCTCCCCCAGCGTCCCGGTGCGCAGCCGCTCGTTGAGGTCCGCGCGCCGGGCCCCGAGGCGGTCGACGACCTCCGCCGGCTCCAGGCCGATCAGCGGCGCGATGAGGTCGGGCCGCGGCACCGGGTCCGCGGACTCGCCCGCCGCGCGTCCGCGCCGCAGCCAGTCGACGTACGGGTGGGTGCCGTCGGGCGCCTCGGCGCGCTGCGCCAGGTAGTTCGCCATCGAGAAGTCGGGGTGGGGGCTCGTCCCGTCCGCGACGCCGTGCTCGAGGAAGTGCGCCACCAGGTCCACGTCGGTCCACATCAGGTCCCGGCGCTGCAGCAGGTAGTGCAGGGTGTCGAAGTGCGCGCGGACCAGGTCCTGCTCGGCGCTGACGCCGACCCGCATCCGGCTCTCCGCGTGCTGGACGGCCTCGTCGACGGTCGGACCGAGGTTCGTGGTCCGTCGCTCGACCCCCTCGGGGAGCCGCCCCACCGGCGCGGCCCCGGCACTCGGCGGGGTCGTCGACCGCCGACCGGTCGCCGACCGCCGCACGCGGCCGCCGGCGCGCCTCAGCCGCAGGTACTGCTCGTGCACACGGCCTGCCACCCCATGCCTCCTCTTCCCACGCTGCCAGATCATTTCGACAGTGCCCCGAGCGGGCGGCACTCACCCTAACCAGCCGGGCGTGCCCCGACGCGACCGCCCGCTGTCGATGCCGGGCGGCGGGCGCTCACTGCGCGCGGAACCACTCCCAGGTACGGCGCAGCCCCTCGTCCAGCGGGGTGCCGGGGTCGAAGCCGAAGGCGTCGCGCGCCTTGTCGATCGCGCACCAGGTCCGCAGGATCTCGCCCGCCCGGAAGTCCTCGTACACCACGTCGAGCTCGAGCCCCGTCACCCGGCGCATCGCGTCGAGCAGCTCGTTCACCGTGGTCGGCGTCCCGCTGCCGAGCTGGTAGGCGCCCTCCGCGCTGCTGCCGACCGCCGCGCGGATCGCCGCGACCAGGTCGCCGACGAAGAGGAAGTCGCGCGCCTGGCCCCCGTCGCCGTAGACCACCAGCGGGTCACCGCTCAGGATCTGCTTGAAGAAGTGCGCGACGACGGACCCCTTGTGGAACGACCGCGGCCCGTAGATGTTGGAGAACCGCAGCGCGCAGCCGCTGAGCCCGAACGAGCTCGCGTAGGCGCTCAGGTAGCCCTCGAGCATCAGCTTCGAGGCGCCGTACGGCGAGGTCGGGTGCGGCGCCATCTCCTCGTGCACCGGCGGCTCCACCTCACCGAGGATCGCGCCGCCCGTGGAGGCCGCGACGATCCGGCCGATGCCGGCCTCGCGGCTCAGCTCGAGGAGGTTGAACGTCCCGACCACGTTGTTGTCGAAGTTGTGGGCGGGGTTCTCGATGCTGTCCATGACCCGGGTGTCCGCGGCCAGGTGCACCACGGCGTCCTGACCCTCCAGCGCGCGGGCGAGCGTGTCCCGGTCGCGCAGGTCGCCGTGGACGAACCGGACGGCGCCCAGGTCCAGGTGCTCGCGGCTGCCCAGGCTCTCGTTGTCGATGACGGTCACCTCGTCGCCCGCGGCGACGAGGTGGTCCGCGAGGTGGCGGCCGATGAAGCCGGCTCCACCCGTGATCAGAACTCTACTCACGAATCATCCTTCACTCGTGTCACGTCAGCCCACCCTAACCGTCGGGCGGCCCGGGGCCGCGCACGACCGGCCTCAGCGCAACAGCGGCTCGACGGCGGACCGGATCGCGTCCGGGAGCGGGGTGACCGGCCGGGCCGGGTCGGTGTTGTCGACGTACACGTGGACGAAGCGGCCCTCGGCCTTGGCGAACGCGCCCTCGCCGTCGGGGTCGCCCTGGAAGAGCCCGATCCGGTAGATCACCGACGACCCGCCGACCTTGTCGACGACCAGTCCGAGGTCGACCGGGCGCGGGTAGCCCATCTCCGCGAAGTAGCGGCACGAGACCTCCGCGACCACGCCGATCTGCGGGAGGTGCCGGATGTCGGTGCCGGTCGCCTCCGCGAGGTGGGCGTTGACCGCGGTGTCGATCAGGTCGAAGTAGCGGGCGTTGTTGAGGTGGCCGTAGGCGTCGTCGTCGGACCACCGCGTGGTGGCCTGTCGCCAGGCGACGTACTCGCTGCGGTGGGGGCGGTCTGCGGGCATCAGGCGGGCTGTTCCTCTCGCTGGTCCTCGCGCAGGCGCTGGCTGATCACGGCCGAGACCCCGTCCCCGCGCATGGTCACACCGTAGAGCGCGTCGCCCACCTCCATGGTCCGCTTCTGGTGGGTGATCACCAGCAGCTGGGAGTTCTCGCGCAGCTCCTCGTAGATCTCCAGCAGGCGGCCGAGGTTGGTGTCGTCCAGCGCCGCCTCGACCTCGTCCAGGATGTAGAAGGGCGAGGGCCGCGCCTTGAACAGGGCCACCAGGAACGCGACCGCGACCAGCGAGCGCTCACCGCCCGACAGCAGCGAGAGCCGCTTCACCTTCTTGCCCGGCGGCCGGGCCTCGACCTCGACGCCGGTGGTCAGCATGTCGGACGGGTCGGTCAGCACCAGGCGGCCCTCGCCGCCGGGGAAGAGCCGGGCGAAGGTCTGGTCGAAGGCGCGGGTCACGTCGGCGTAGGCCTCGGTGAAGACCTGCTCCACCCTGGTGTCGACGTCCTTGACGATGTCCAGCAGGTCCTTGCGGGTCGAGCGGAGGTCCTCCAGCTGCTCGGAGAGGAACTGGTGGCGCTCCTCCATCGCGGCGAACTCCTCGAGCGCGAGCGGGTTGACCCTGCCGAGCATCGACAGCGCCCGCTCGGCCGCCTTGAGGCGCTTGACCTGCTCCTCGCGGACGTAGGGGACGGTGCGGGGCTCCGCGTCCTCCCCCGCGCCCTCCCCCGCCTCCGGGTCGGCGTCGCCCGTGGCGCCGGCCGGGTCCTCGGGGGCGTCGAGCACCGGGACGGGCTGGTCGGGACCGTACTCGGCGACGAGGGCGTCGGACTCCAGGCCGAGCTCCTCCAGGGCGCGCTCCTCGAGCTGCTCGATCCGCATCCGCTGCTGGGCGCGGGCCAGCTCGTCGCGGTGCACCGAGCTGACCAGCTCCGCGTGCTCCCGGTCGAGGTCGCGCAGGCTGCCGCGGACGGTCATCAGCTGCTGCTCGCGCTCGCGCCGGGAGTCCTCGATCGCGGTCCGCTCGGCGACCGCCCGGCCGACGGAGACCTCCAGCCGGTCCAGCACGTAGCCCGCGGCGAGGACGACGGCCTCGCCGGCGCGGCCCTCGCGCACCAGCCGCGCGCGGCGCTCCGCGGCCTTGGCCCGCGCCTGGCGCTCCGCCGCGGCCGCCTTCCGCATGCCGTCCACGCGACCGTGCAGCGCCCGGCCGCGCTCCTCGGAGGTGCGCAGCGCCAGCCGGGAGTCCATCTCGGCCTGCCGCGCCGTCCGGGTCGCCTCGACCAGCCGCTCCTGCTCGGTGGTGTCCGGCTCCTCCTCGGTGCTCTCCTCGGCGGAGGCGAGCCGCTGCTCCAGCTCGGCGAGCCCGACCAGGGCCTGCTCGCGGGCGGACTCGGCCTTGCCGATCGCCTCGGTGAGCCGCTCCGCCTCGGCCCGCGCGGAGCGCGCCTGGGAGCCGTACTGCCCCAGCTCCTCCGCGACGGCGGCGAGCGTGGCGTCGGACTCGTGGAGCTTGGCCAGGGCGACGTCGACCCGCTGCCGGACCTCGGACCGCTCACCCTCCAGCCGCGCCAGGTCGAAGCCCAGGCGCTCGCCGGCGGCGGTCGCCTCGGCCAGCGACTCGGCGGCCTCGTCGACGGCGGCCTGGATCTCGATCAGGGACTGCTGGGCGTTCGAGCCGCCCGCGGCGTAGTGCGCGCCGAGCAGGTCCCCGTCGCGGGTCACCGCCACGACGTCGGGGAGGTCGGCGACGAGCACGCGCGCGGCGGCCAGGTCGTCGACGACCGCGGTCTTGTGCAGCAGCCGGGTGAGGGACCCACGGACCTCGGCGGGGCACTCGACGACCTCGGCGGCGTACGTCGCGCCCGGCGGCAGGGCCGGCCAGTCCGCGCGGTCGTCGGGGTGGCCGCCGAGCAGCAGCCCGGCGCGGCCCAGGTCCTCGGAGCGGAGGTGGTCCAGCGCGCCGACGGCCGCGTCGGCGTCGGTGACCGCCACCGCGTCGGCCGCGGCCCCGAGCGCCCCGGCGACGGCGCCCTCGTAGCCCGTGCGGACGGTGACCAGGGCGGCGACGGAGCCGAGCAGCCCGGACACGGTCTCGGTCGCGGCGAGCAGGGCGCCGGCGCCGTCCTTGCGGGCCAGGCCCAGCTCGAGGGCTTCCTTGCGGGCGGCGAGCGCGGACCGGTCGCGGTCGGCCTGCTGCGCCTCCTCGCGGGTCTTGGCGAGCCGCTCGTCGATGGCGTCCAGCGCCGACGCAGCCGCCTCGTGCTCGGCGTCGAGCCCCTCCTCGCCGGCGTCCAGGCCGGCGACCTGGGTCTCCAGCGCGGTGAAGTCGCGCTGTGCGCGGTCCGCCCGGGCGGCCGCGTCCGTGCGGGCCTGCTCCAGGCGGCCGATCTCCTCGGCCGC
The DNA here is from genome assembly GCF_040191335.1 of Nocardioides sp. YIM 152588. Classification (NCBI taxonomy): domain Bacteria; kingdom Bacillati; phylum Actinomycetota; class Actinomycetes; order Propionibacteriales; family Nocardioidaceae; genus Nocardioides; species Nocardioides sp. YIM 152588. Next base: position 8,713 of record NZ_JBEGDJ010000084.1, read on the forward strand.
GGCGCCGGCGCGCGACTTGAGCGCGTTCACCTGGCCGTGCAACCGGGCCAGGCCCTCGCGTCGGTCGGCGGCGGCGCGCAGCAGCGCGGCCACCCGGCGCTCCTCGGCCGCGGCGGCCTCCTCGGCCCGCTTCCGCTCGGCGACCGCCGCCTCCAGCGCCCGCTGCTGCTCGGCGACCTGCGCGGCGATCTCGGCCTCCTGCGCGGCGAGCCGCTCGGCCTGGGCCTCCAGCTGCTCGGGGTCGCGGGCCGGGTCGCCCAGCCCGCTCTCCTCGCCGACGGCGCCCGCGTTGCGGACCCGCTCCGAGGCCAGGCTCCGGGTGCCGCGGACGCGCTCCCGCAGCGCGTTCAGCGCGGACGCGGCCTCCTGGGCGGCGGCCAGCGCGGGCAGGTCCTCGCGCAGCGCGGCCTCCAGCTCGGCCTCCCGCTCACGGCCGGCGGCGACCGCGCGCTCCACCTCGTCGCGGCGCGCGGCCAGCGCCGTCTCGTCCGCGAGCTCCTGCTCCAGCGCGGTGCTGGCGGTGACCAGGTCGTCGGCGAGCAGCCGGGCGCGGGCGTCGCGGACGTCGGCCTGCACGGTCGCGGCCCGCCGGGCCACCTCGGCCTGCCGGCCCAGCGGCTTGAGCTGGCGGCGGATCTCGCTGAGCAGGTCGTTGAGGCGCGTCAGGTTGCCCTCGGTGGAGTCCAGCTTCCGCAGCGCCTTCTCCTTGCGCTTGCGGTGCTTGAGCACGCCGGCGGCCTCCTCGATGAAGCCGCGCCGGTCCTCCGGGGTCGCGTGCAGGATCGAGTCGAGCTGGCCCTGGCCGACGATGACGTGCATCTCCCGGCCGATGCCGGAGTCGCTCAGCAGCTCCTGGACGTCCAGCAGCCGGCACGGGGTGCCGTTGATGGCGTACTCCGAGCCGCCGGTGCGGAACATCGTGCGGCTGATCGTCACCTCGGAGTAGTCGATCGGCAGCGCGCCGTCGGCGTTGTCGATGGTGAGCACCACCTCGGCACGCCCCAGCGGCGGTCGCCCGGAGGTGCCGGCGAAGATGACGTCCTCCATCTTCCCGCCGCGCAGGGACTTGGCACCCTGCTCCCCCATCACCCACGCCAGCGCGTCGACGACGTTGGACTTGCCCGAGCCGTTGGGCCCGACGATGCAGGTGATCCCCGGCTCGAGCTGGAGGGTGGTGGCGGACGCGAAGGACTTGAACCCCTTCAGGGTCAGGCTCTTCAGGTACAACGCGGGCTCCCAGGGTGGTCGGCGGTGCCGGAGGTGCTGCGCGACTCGCCGCCGAGGCGGTGACCGCGGGGGAAGCCAGCGGCCACCAGACTAACCGGCAACAGGCTCCAGGTCGGGGACGCGGTGCCCATCGGCCGCGGCCTCGTCGGCGTGAGCGATGTGTCCGAGCTGCCGCCAGACCAGCGCCAGGGTCACCCCGGAGCCGACGAAGGCGAACCAGAACGGCGCCAGCACGCCGCCGACGTGGGCGACCGCCCCGCCCGCGGCGGCGCCGAGCACCATGCCCCCGTAGACGCCCACCAGGTAGACCGATCCCACCCTGCCCTGGAACTCCGTCGGCACCGCCCGCTGGCGGACGGCCTGGGACAGGGCGCCCCACACGAACGCGTAGAGGCCGAACCAGAACAGGATGCCCATCGCGACCCACGCGCTCCGGTTGAGCGCCAGAGCGAGGTGCATGACGACCTCGGCGAGCAGGCAGGCACGCATCAGGAAGGCCAGCGGCAGGTGCCGCTCCAGCCACCCGTACCCGAACGTCGCGATCACGCCGCCGACCGCGGAGCAGGTGGTGAGCAGCCCGTACCCGACCGGGCCCATGTGGAGCACGTCGAGGGAGTAGAGCACCAGCACCGACCACGCGGCGCCCCAGGTGAAGTTGAAGGCCAGGATCACCAGGGTCAGCGTGCGCACCGCCGCGTGGCCCCACAGCCAGCGCA
>NZ_JBEGDJ010000085.1:0-10590 GCF_040191335.1 Nocardioides sp. YIM 152588
GGGGGCGCCGTCGGGGTCGGTCAGGATCGCGGTCGCGCCGGCCGCGGCCGCCTGCCCCGCGAACCGCGCCCCGTGCACGGTGGCGCCGGGCAGCGCCGCGTAGAGGTCGCCGGCCCGGACCCGGCGGGAGTCCAGGCAGACCCCGGTGACCCGGGTCGTGGCCGGTTCGCCGACGCCGGGGACGTTGACCGCCGGAGCGTGGAGCGCGTGCGGGCCGACCCATCCGGCGACCTCGGTGAGCGCGACCGGGGCCACCACCTCGGGTCGGGGCGAGGCGGCGGCGGGCGTCGGTTCGGTGCTCACCACTCGACGGGGATCTGGTTCGGCTTCTTGCCGGTCGGGGGGACCCCGTAGCGGCGGAGGGCATAGCTCATCAGCTGGGAGAACGCCGGGCCGGCGACCGAGCCGCCGCCGCTGCCGGCGACGGGGTCGTGCACCACGACGTAGACGGTGAACCGCGGGTCGTCGGCGGGGGCGAACCCTGCGAAGGAGACGGTGGTCGAGCCGTCGTAGCAGGCGCACTCGTCGCCGACCCGCTGCGCGGTGCCGGTCTTGCCCGCGACGCGGTAGCCCGCGACCGCCGCCCGCGGCGCGACGCCGGCGTCGGGGTCGACCACGCGCTCCATCATCAGCATCGTCTGGTGCGCGGCGCGCTCGCTGATCACGCGGCGCTCGGTCGTCTGGCCCGTGCCGATCGTGGTGCCGTTGTCGAGGGTCGCCGAGCCCATCACCAGGCTCGGGTCGACCCGCACGCCGCCGTTGGCGATGGCGTTGATCGCGGCGGCCATCTGGACGGCGTTGACCGAGAGCGACTGGCCGAACGAGATGCGGTCGTCGACCTGGTCGGTCCAGGCGGCGCCGCGAGGCAGGATGCCGCGGGTCTCGCCACCGAGGCCGACGCCGGTCCGCTTGCCCAGGCCGTAGGCGGTCAGGTACTTCCGCAGCTGACCGGGCTTGAACTCGTCGGCGGCGAGGACGGTGCCGACGTTGGAGGACTTGGCGAGCACACCTGCCAGTGTGAGCCGAAGCGTGTCGTGATCCCAGTAGTCACCGATCGGGCGGTCCTGGCGGTAGAGCTTGCCGGGGACCTTCAGCCGGGTGCGCGGCGTCGCCAGGCCGGCATCGATGAGCGAGCTGAGGGTGAGCGCCTTCTCGACCGAGCCGGGCTCGTAGACGTCGGTCAGCGCGCTGGACTTGTACAGGCTGGAGTCGTACTCCTGCGGGTCCGCGGCGTCGTACGTCGGGTAGTCGGCCAGCGCGAGGAGCTGACCGGTCCGGCTGTCCATCACGACCGCGATGCCGGACTCGCCCTTCGCCCCCTCCACCGTCTGCTGCAGCACCCGCTGGGCGTACCACTGCAGGTCCCGGTCGATCGTGGTGCGCAGGTCGTGGCCGTCGACGGCCGGGGTGACCGTGTGGTCGCCGAGCGGGATCTGGTTGCCGGCGCCCATCTGGTAGCGCGCCTCGCCGTCGGTGCCGGAGAGGTACTCGTTGAAGCGGTCCTCGAGCCCGGCCAGCGCGTGCGCGGAGCCGTCGGCCTCGGGCGTGCCGAGGAAGCCGACCACGTTCGCGGCCACGTCGCCGTTGGGGTAGATCCGCAGCGGGTCGTTCTCGGTGAACAGGCCCGGGTAGCCCTCGTCCCCCGCGTCGGCGACCACGTCCTCGGCCTTGCTGGTCGGGACCTGCCGGGCGATGTACTGGAACCGGCTGTCCTCGGCGCGCAGCGCGGCGAGGGTGTCCGCGTAGTCGACGTCGAGCCGCCGGGTGAGGAACCGCGCCAGCTCGGTCGCGTGGTCCGACGTGACGTGCGGGTCCGCGACGATCATCGTGCCGTCGACCGACTCGGCGAGCGGGTCGCCGTTGCGGTCGGTGATCTCGCCGCGGGCCGCGGGGAGCATCACCTGGACGGTGCCCTCCGCGGCGGCGAGCTGGGCGTAGGAGCCCGGGTCGACCGCCTGCAGCTGGACCAGGCGCGCGGCGAAGACCGACAGCACCATGGCGATCAGCAGGAAGCCGATGCCCATCCGGCGATGGGGGGAGGCACGAAGCGTGCCGACGCGACCGTCAGGGTCGCCGTCGGCGGTGGAACGACTCACCGGACCAACCTAGGCGCGCGGCTCACCGGGTCGGCGACGCCGCGCCGTTCCGGCCGCGGTTGCCCTGGTCGTTCCCGGTGGCGGTCGAACCACCCGACGAGCCGACGGCCGCGGGCACCCTCACCCGCACCGGCGCCGGGTCCAGGAAGCTCGGCCGCTGGGCGGCCGGCGGGGCGAGCGGCAGCGGCGCGCCGGCCGCCGGCTCGGCGGCCCCGCTGATCGCGCCGGTGCCGAGGTCCAGGATGCCGGCCGAGGTCGGGATCACCATGCCCTGGCGCTGGGCGGCCCGGGCGATCCGGGCCGGGTCCCGCAGCGCCTGGAGGTCCATCTCCAGCGCCTCCTGCCGGGCGCCGAGGTCGCTCGCCTGGCGCTCGAGGGCGGTGGCCTGGAAGGAGGCCTGCTGCATCGAGGTGTTGAACAGGAGCAGCCCGATCACGCCGCCGAGCAGGATCAGGCTGACCAGCGTCACGAACGGCACGCGAGGGGCGCGCGTCCGGCCCCGCGGGACGACGGTGAGCCGGGCGCGCTGGACGGCCGCCTGGGCGGTCCGGGGCGCGACGCGCGGGAGCCGGCTGCGGACCTGGGGCGCGGTGCTGCTCATCAGGCGACTCCTCGTGGCTTCGGGCGGGACGGACGGGTGGGGCTGGGCGGACGGACCCGCTCGATGGCACGGAGCCGGACCGACGCGGCGCGGGGGTTCTCCTCCCGCTCGTCCCCGGGGGCCTGCTCGGCGCCGCGGGTGACCAGGCGCAGCGCCGGCTCGCTCCCCTCCGGCACGAACGGCAGGTCGTCGGGGACCTCGGAGCGGGTGGCGGCGGCGAAGGCCCGCTTGACCATCCGGTCCTCCAGCGAGTGGTAGGACTCGACGACCACGCGCCCGCCCACCTCCAGCGCGTCGATCGCTGCCGGCAGCGCGCGCTCCAGCACGCGGAGCTCGTCGTTGACCTCCATCCGGAGCGCCTGGAAGGTCCGCTTCGCCGGGTGCCCGCCGGTACGGCGGGCAGGGGCCGGGATCACGTCGTAGAGGAGCTCGACGAGGCGACCCGAGGTGGTGAAGGGCTCCCGGGCGCGCTCGGCGACGACGGCGTCGGCGATCCGCCGGGCGAACTTCTCCTCGCCGTAGTCGCGCAGGATCCGCGCCAGGTCGGCCGCGGGGTAGGTGTTGAGCACGTCGGCCGCGGTGTCCCCGGTGGTGCCGTCCATCCGCATGTCCAGCGGAGCGTCGACCGCGTAGGCGAAGCCCCGCTCGGGCAGGTCCAGCTGCATGGAGGAGACGCCGAGGTCGAAGAGCACCCCCGAGACCGCGGCCAGGCCGAGGTCCTCGAGCGCGTCGGGGATCTCGTCGTAGACGGCGTGCACGCCGGTGAAGCGGTCGCCGAACGGCGCCAGCCGCTCCCGCGAGCGGCGCAGCGCCTCCGGGTCGCGGTCGATCCCGACGACGCGGGCCAGCGGGCACCGCTGCAGGACGGCCTCGCTGTGGCCGCCGAGGCCGAGGGTCGCGTCGACCAGGACGGCACCCTCGTGGTCCAGGGCGGGAGTCAGCAGCTCGACGACCCGGTCGAGCATCACCGGAACGTGACGGGGCGCGGCCATCGCTGCCTCAGCGACCGATCCAGGAGCCGGCGAGCAGGAGCAGCGCCAGGCCGATCGAGACCCCGGCGGAGAAGCCCATGACAGTGAGCGCGTCGCGGGCCCGCTCCCGGACCCGGGGCTCGGCCGCGCGGACGCGCAGCGCTGCGGAGGTGGGTGGCACCTCCGGCGTACCGACGCGCATGACGCTCATCTCGACCCTCGACCCTCGACCTCGTGCTGTGGCTGTGCTGATGACTGCTGACTGATGACTGACGACTGCTGTGACGTGCCGACGGGCTGGTGGCCGGTGCCGGCTGGGATCCGTAGGGCCAGGTCTCTGCCCGCTCCATGTCGGTGGCCGTCTGGTGCCGGGGAAGGTGCCCCAGATGGCGGTGAGAGCGCTCTGGTGCCGGGGAAGGTGCCCCAGAACGATCTGAGCTGCCTGGCGCCGGGGAAGGTGCCCCAGGAAGCTCGTGGTCCCCCCGGGGAGCGGGCGGAGACCTGGCTCTACGGATCCACTGTTCGGTTGTCTGCGCGGGCGGCCGTCGGCCGCCCACCTACTCGTCTGCTGCTACTCGTCGTCGTCCTCGTCGAGGTCGGCGAAGTCGGCCAGGGCCGCGGCTTGGAACTCCCGCCACTTCTCGGGGTTCCAGATCTCGAGCCGGTCCCGGACACCGATCACGACCACGTCGCGATCGAGTGCGGCGTACTCGCGCAGGTGGTTCGGGATGCCGATCCGGCCCTGCTTGTCGGGCTTCCCCTCGTCGCCACCGGCGAAGAGGATCCGCGCGTAGTTGCGGGCGGCGCGGTTGGTCATCGGCCGGGCCGCGGCGCGGTCGGCCTCCTCCGCGAACACGTCGGCAGGCCAGACGACGAGGCAGTTCTCCTGTCCCTGCGTCACCACGAGCCCCTCCGCGAGTCGATCCCTGAACTTGGCCGGGAGGAAGAGGCGGCCCTTCTCGTCGAGCTTCGGGGTGTAGGTGCCCATGAAGAGCATCGGGCCACCCCCTCGATTCCGCCCTCCTCCACTTTCCACCACTTTACGCCACTTTCCCCCACCGTCAACCACATCGCACCCCCGCGCGCCGCGTCGCCGGGCGCCCCGACGCGCCCCGACGCGGGCCGGGCGGCGGGCGCGGGCAGGGCGCGAGCAGGACCGGGAGCGCACCCCGCGGCCGCTCCGGAATCGCAGAAGTTGCCCCTGACCTGCTGTTTTCCCCTCCGGCGCAGCGGGTGGGGGTCGACCACGGGGTGCGCGGTGGAGCGCCGGGGAGCGAAAGGTGGAGGAGGTGGAGCGCCAGTGGGGAGGGTGGTGGAGCACGGGTGGAGGACGCGGCCGCCGCAGGTGAAAGAAAGCGCCGCGACGCCCCACCCACGCACCACCACTCGGTCGTCCGCCCTCGCGCCCTCCACCCACGCCCTAGGGTGGTGTCACGCCGCGACGTACCGTGGCGGACACCACCATCGTGAACACCGACGTGGACGGGAGGCCCCGCCGTGGAGCCGTCGACCTCAGCGCCACCGGCGTCCCCGGCTCAGCCGGCCACCACGCCCGGAGCGCCCGCCCAGGCCGACGTCGCCACGGTCGCGCGGGTCGCGACCCGCATCCGCTCCAACGTCGAGCGCGCCATCTCCGGCAAGACCGAGGTGGTGAACGCGGCCCTGGTCGTCCTCTTCGCCGAGGGCCACCTGCTGCTCGAGGACGTCCCCGGCGTCGGCAAGACCATGCTCAGCAAGGCGCTGGCCCGCAGCATCGACTCCTCGGTGCGGCGGATCCAGTTCACCCCCGACCTGCTCCCCTCCGACGTCACCGGGGTCTCGGTCTACAACCAGTCCACGCGCGAGTTCGAGTTCCGCCCGGGCGGCGTCTTCGCGAACCTGGTGATCGGCGACGAGATCAACCGGGCGTCCCCGAAGACGCAGTCCGCGCTCCTGGAGTGCATGGAGGAGCGGCAGGTGACCGTGGACAACGTCACCTACCAGCTCGACGCCCCGTTCATGGTGATCGCGACCCAGAACCCGGTGGAGATGGAGGGCACCTACCCCCTCCCCGAGGCACAGCGCGACCGGTTCATGGCGCGCGTCTCGGTCGGCTACCCGGTCGCCGCGGCGGAGATCGCGATGCTCGACGCGCACGCCGCGGACAACCCGCTCGACGACCTGGAGCCCGTCACCGACGGCGCCGAGATCCGCAAGCTGTGCGGGATCGTCAGCCAGGTCCACGTCTCCGAGGACGTCCAGCGGTACGCCGTCGCGCTGGTCACCGCGACCCGCGAGTCCCCCGACCTGCTGCTCGGCGCCTCGCCGCGAGCGACCCTCCACCTGGTGCGGGCCGCTAAGGCCCGCGCGGCGATCGAGCAGCGCGACTTCGTGATCCCGGACGACGTCCTGGCGCTGGTCGAGCCGGTGCTCGCGCACCGCGTGCTGCCCAGCGCGGAGGCGGCCGTCGGCGGCCGGGCGTCCGCCTCGATCCTGCACGCGCTCACCGCCGGGGTCCCCGTGCCCGACGCGCGGGGCTGAGCCACGCCGGGCGGGCGCGGGACGGGCGGGTCGGCGATGGCAGGGGGTCGACGGTGAACGAGGGCCGCGCGGCGCTGTCCGGGCTCACCCTGCGCGGTCGCGCCTTCATCGCGGCCGGCCTCACCGCGCTCGCCTGCGCGATCCTGCTCGGCCAGTCCGCGCTCACGCGGATCGCGGTGCTGCTCGTCGTACTGCCGCTGCTGGCCGCGCTCGCGGTCTCCCGGAGGCGGTACGGCGTCGAGGTGCACCGCGACCTCACCCCCCGGCTGGTCACCGCCGGCCAGACCGCCACCGTCACGCTGCAGCTGTCCAACGCCGGCCGGCGCGGGGGCGCCGGCGCCCTCCTCGTCGAGGACCGCCTCCCCTACGCGCTCGGGCCCGGGCCGCACTTCGCGCTGCAGGGCCTCGGGCGGCGCTGGGAGCGCGCCGTCTCCTACCAGGTCCGTACCGACCTCCGCGGCCAGTTCGAGATCGGACCGCTGGTCACCCGGGCCACGGACCCGTTCGGCATGGTCGAGGTGCGGCGCACCCACGCCGGCACCCTCGCGCTCACCGTCACCCCGAGGACGCTGCCGCTGCCCACGATCGGCCTGACCGGCGGGTGGAGCGGCAGCGGCGAGCACCGGCCGCAGGCCTTCGCCGCCGGCTCGGCGGAGGACGTGAGCGTGCGGGAGTACCGCCGGGGCGACGAGCTGCGCCGCGTCCACTGGCGCAGCTCGGCCCGGATGGGCGACCTGATGGTGCGCCGGGAGGAGCAGCCGTGGGAGGCCCGCGCGACCGTCTTCCTCGACAACCGGCTGCACGCCCACCACGGGCAGGGGACGGCCTCCACGTTCGAGGCGGCGGTGACGGCCGCCGCCTCGGTCGCGGTCCACCTCGACCAGCACGGCTACACGGTGCGACTGGTCACGGCCCCGGGGATCGGCACGGGACCGGGCGATCCGCTGACGGCCGTCCTCGAGCACCTCGCCCTGGTCCAGGTCACCCAGCAGCCGCGCATCGACCTGTCCTGGTGCGGCGAGCAGAACCACGGCGGACTGCTGGTCGCGGTCCTCGGCGGACTGTCGGCGGGCGACGTCCCCGCCCTGCGCCGCCTGCGCCACGACGCTGCCACCGCACTCGCGATCGAGCTGGACCTGGCCGCCTGGGCCGGGGCCGGCGCCACCGGGGCGACCGACGAGGCGCCCCGCGCCGCTGGCCTCGGCTGGCGCTCGGTGAGCATCGGCCCGCACGACCGCCTCGACGCCGCCTGGCGCGACCTCGGCCGGCGCGGCCACCGAGCAGGGGCCCGGGTCCGATGAGCCCCCGCCGCCTCGCACCCCGCAGCGACCTGCTGCTCGCCGTGGTCGCCGCCGCGACGACCTGGGGGGCGCTGACCGCCTGGCGCGGGTTCGTCACCGCGCCGACGGAGTTCCTCGCGCCGATGGCGCTGATCGCGATCGCCGTCGCCGTGACCGGGTCCCTGCTGCGCTGGGCGCGGGCACACGGGGCGCTGGTGGTCGCGGCGCAGTCCGCGGTCGCGCTCGCGGGCGTCAGCCTGGAGGTCACCGGCTCCCCCGTCCCCTTCGGCGACGGGCCCACCTCGCTCTCCGCGGCGCTGGCGACCGCGGTGGACTCGGCGCAGGCCTACGCCGCCCCGATCGGCGGGAGCATGCCGTCGGTGGTCCCGCTGATGCTGGCCGGCGGCGCGGTCTTCGCGGTGCTCTTCGACGCGCTCGCCTGCACGCTGCGCCGGGTGCCGATCGCCGGCCTGGCGCTGCTCGCCATCTACTCCATCCCGACCGGCCTCACCGGCACCGGCGCCAGCTGGGTCTCGTTCGTCCTCGCCGGCGCGGGCTTCCTCACCCTCCTGCACCTCGACTCCCGGGCCGCGCTGCTGCGCTGGGGCCGGACCGTCGGCGGCGACGAGCACAACCCCTGGAGCGAGACCAACCCGCTCGCCGACGCCGTGCGAGCCGGCGCCGGGCGGATCGGTGTGGCGGCGATCGCCATCGCCCTGGTGGCGCCGTCGTTCGTCCCGGTGCTCGACCTGGACGTCTTCGGCATCGGCGCCGGCGCGGGCAAGAACCAGATCACCATCCGCAACCCACGCGCCGACCTGCGCCGGGACCTCGAGCAGAGCGCGGACGTGCCCCTGATTCGGGTGCGCACCGACGACCCGGACCCGAGCTACCTGCGGATCGCGGTGCTCAACCGCTTCACCGGCATCGAGTGGAGCAGCGGCGACCGCGACGTGGCCAGCAGCGCCACCGCCAACGGCCAGCTGCCGCCGCCCCGCGGGCTCTCCGAGCAGGTCCCGCGCGACGCGTACGAGTACCGCGTCGACATCTCGCAGTCGTTCGACTCGACCTGGCTGCCGACCCAGTTCCCGATCACCGCCATCCACGCCGACGGCGACTGGCGCTACGACGAGGACACCCTCGACTTCCTCGCCGTCGGCAACGAGAACGCCGCCGGGATGAGCTACACCATGCGGGCCGTCGTCCCCGACTACGGCACGGACGGGCGCTACTTCTCCAACGCGCGGCTCAACGCCGTCGACCCGGAGGTGCTCGAGATCCCGGGCGGGCTGCCCAGCGAGGTGCGCAACTTCACCCAGCAGGTGACCGGCGGCACCTACACCGACTACGAGAAGGCCCGGCTGCTGCAGGCGTGGTTCCGCACCGACGGCGGGTTCCGCTACAGCCTGGCGAAGGCGCCCACCGGGTCGGTCGGCCAGACGCTCGCCACGTTCCTCTCCGAGGGGCCGGGCGGCAGGATCGGCTACTGCGAGCAGTTCGCCGCGGCGATGGCGATCATGGCCCGGGTCGCCGGCATCCCGGCGCGCGTGGCGATCGGCTTCCTCTCGCCCAATCCGGTCGGGGCACGGGTGTGGGAGTACAGCTCCCACGACCTGCACGCCTGGCCCGAGCTCTACTTCTCCGACGCCGGGTGGGTCCGGTTCGAGCCGACGCCCGGCCGGCGGGCACCCGACGCGCCGAGCTACAGCACGACGCCGGTCCGCGACCCGAACCTGGGCCCGAGCATCGGCGCCTCCCCCGCCCCGGACGCGACCGGGGCGCCCGACGAGCTCCCCGAGCGCAACCCCCAGGACGCGGAGGGTCAGGACGCGCAGTCGGACGCCGCGGACCAGGCCACGGACGGCGGCGGGATCGGCCGGTGGCTGTGGACCTCCGCCCTGTCCCTGCTGGCGCTGGCGGTCGCCGGCATCACGCTGCCGCGCCTGCTGCGCTCCGGGCAGCGCGCCCGCCGACTGGCCGGCGGCCCGGAGGAGGCGTGGCAGGAGGTCCGCGCGACCAGCGTCGACCTCGGCCTGGGCTGGCCGGCCGGCCGATCGCCGCGAGAGACCGGGGAGGTGCTGCTCGGCCATGTCGAGCAGGCCGGGGCGACCGTGGACGCCGACGCCGCGGCCGCGGTGGCGCGACTCGTCTCCACGCTGGAGCGGCACCGCTACGCGGCGCCGGGCGGCCGTACGGCGGTGCTCACCGCACCGGCCGAGCCGGCCGATGACGCGCGGCTGGTGATCGGGGCCCTCACCGCGCGCGCGTCACGCGGGCAGGCCCGGCGGGCACGGTGGATGCCGCGCTCGCTGTGGCAGCGCACCTGAGGACGGTCATGCCGGCGCAGCTCGGCGAGCCCACGTGGCTCGCCCGACCCGCTCGACCCGCTCGACCGGTCGCGCCGGGTCCGGGCTCAGAGACCGCCCTGATCGCGGCGGCGACGCCAGCGGGAACGCAGCGTGTCCATGAAGGAGTGGCCCGAGCGACCGCCGCGGCGCCCGGAGCGCTTGCTCGACCGGCCGCCGTCGACCACGCCGAGACCGGACGGGTGCGCCGTCACGCCGGCGTCGCCACCGGCGCGCTGACCGCGCACCGCGGTCAGGCCGATGGTCGCCGACAGCAGCATGACCACGAAGCCGGCGATGCCGATCTGCCAGTAGCCGCTGATCGCTCCGCCCATCAGGACGGCGATGCCGACCGCGAAGACCAGACCGGCCAGGATCGCCCGGCGACGGGCCGCCTGGCGGAGCGTGGTGCCTCGAAGGGTCGAGGCGAACTTCGGGTCTTCCTCGACGAGGGCGCGCTCCATCTGCTCGAGCAGCCGCAGCTCCTCTTCGGAAAGTGGCACCGGTTCCTCCACACGTTCTTGGCGGTCACCCGCCGACCTGCCTGGACCCAAGTGTAGGCAGGCGCCCGGCGTCCCGGTAGGCCGACGTCACAAAATCTGTTGCGTCCCTGCGGTCGGGCGTGTCCCCGGACGCCTCGTACGCACTCCTGGAGCCCTCGTGGGGCGGGTCGACTCCCCGTGAGGTGGGGTCGTGTGCCTGAGAACCCGCCCTGCCGATGCACCAGGCACACGACCCGGACCGGGCGGGCGGGGCGGGGCGCGGCGCGGCGGGGCG